>DAOVXM010000179.1 GCA_030636125.1 Chloroflexota bacterium
AGTGCCCCGGTGATACTCCAGGTAGAGTTCACCGTTCCAGGTGGGCAAGAGGTCTCCCGATGTGGCGTCCAGGTTGCGGAAGAACTCGCCTGCGGAGGCCTGGCGCACGCGCGGCGTGGCAGGGAAAGCCGCCATCTCCCGGATGTTTTCGAGCATTTCAGGGGTCGGACCTCCACCGCCATCGCCATGACCATAAACCATTAGAAGTGGTGGCGTCTTGCCAGGCTCCCCCCAATCTTTCTGTTGAAAATTTTTCCAGGTGTTCAAAACCTCCTGGGGAGTTGCTTTTGCGTTATAGGTACTGACAAAATTAGCTCCGCTTTCTTTTGTGGGACTGAAATGGGTCAGCACTCGTGTCCCATCCAGTCCTTGCCACCAGAAGCTGTCGTAAGGGAAGCGGTTATATTGGCTCCAGCCCATTTTTATGGTAAAGAAATAATTCAAACCCGCTTCTTTAATGAGCTGGGGCAGGTTCCAGGCGTAGCCGAATACATCTGGCAGCCAAAGAACTGGCGATTCGGCCATTTTACCAAAGTGCTCCTCAAAAAATCGCCTGCCTAAAAGGAATTGCCGCGCCAGTGATTCGCCTCCCGACAGGTTACAGTCTGCTTCCACCCACATACCACCGATCGGTTCCCATTGTCCGTCTGTGACCCGCCCCTGGATGTTTTCGAACAATTCCGGGTAGTCCTGCCGCACGAAATCGTAAAGTTGCGGCTGGCTTTGCACAAAGTGGAATTCAGGGAATTGCTCCATCAACCGGATCACATTGTGGAAGGTGCGCCCGGCCTTGCGTCGGGTTTGGTCGAGAGTCCACAGCCAGGCTACATCAATATGGGCGTGTCCTATAGCGGTGATTTGGACTCCAAGCGGCGCTCCCGATCGCGCAATACCTTCCTTAAGAATGGCGTGCGCCTCGGGCACACTGGCATAGAAGCGCTCCCCTAAAGGATCACGGGTATCCAGGACCTTAAAGGTTTTGTCCAGCGCGTTGTAAAGATGTGCTTGTACCGGGTTGTTCTCATCCAGATGATCCGCTACTCCAAGGGTTACCCGTGCAGTGGCGATAAAATCGCGAGTGTTCTGGTCGATTTGAACCAGTGCGCATTCACGCATCAATAAACCGGCATGATGGCCTTCATGTAAACTGCCCGTCCACCCGTATAGCGCTAGACCATGATCAGCTCCATCGATGAGGTCTACTGGTAAGTTTATATCCTGGTGGTGGCGGTCGCAGGAAGCGTAAGGCTTGCCGTCGATATAAATTAACGCCTCGGGGTGGCTGAAGTCGCCTGCTTTGCCTAATGGGAGGTAGAGTGCAGTGGGAATATCGGTGGACCAGTCATCTGGCACTTGAAATTGAGTACGAAGTATAAAGTTATCCTGTGGTTCACCCCAGTATGTATCCGGAAGGATAACGATATAATCATCATCGTCGAAATCCGTCTCCAACGGAGGTGTGTCTACCGGACTATCTAACTTTTTATACCGGAAGAAAGGTAGCGGGTGCCACCGCCGGTAGACCAGCGGCTCGACCAACTCCAGACGTTTGGCGATTTTTTTAGAAGTCCAACGTATCTTGTGATGCATGATCGATTATGGCCCCTATTAGAATTGGATATCGCTCATTCCTATGGCGGCTACACCAATAACCGTGTCTGCGGCTCCATAATAAACATATATATCATCATCGATATGCGCTTGACCGCAACTGAATACCACGTTGGGTACATGCCCGTGAATTTCCCATTCCAGCTCTGGCTCCAAGATAGGCTCTGCCTGCCGCGCGATAACCTGGGTAGGATCTTCTAAGTCTAGCAAAGCCCCGCCTAAGCAGTACCGTTTGTTTTCACTGACCCCGTGATATATCAAGAACCAGCCCTTACTGGTCTTGATGGGAGGACCGGCGATACCGATCTTTTCGTTTTCCCAATCCGATTCAGGATTTGGACTCATTACACGGCGATGATCACCCCAATTCTGCAAGTCCTCAGAATATGCCAGCCATACATCGGGTGGCCTGCGGTGGAACATGAGGTACTTCCCATTGATCCTTTCGGGGAAAAGGGCTGCGTCTTTATTGGGCTCGTCCATCATCACCCCAAGTCGATTCCAGCTTATCAAATTGGTTGAGGTGGCGTGGCAAATACGGTAGTCACCATCGAATCTTCCCCCATAGCCGGTATACAGCATATGAAAGGTGTTGCCGAGTTTGACGATCCGTGGGTCTTCTGGACCCCGCAACTCTTGTTCGACATCGTTGGATAAGATCGGCTCTTGCAGCCGGTTGAAATGGATTCCATCCAGGCTGACCGCGTAGCCGAGCTTATTTATATAGCGACCCTCACTCCCGTTCGAAGTAATATCGGTGGCACGGTATATAAGGTGAACCAGTCCGTTAAAATTGATAGCGGCGCAGTTGAAAACTGCGCCTGTTTCCCATGGATGCTCTTTTTTGGGTATTAAGATGGGTTGGTTAGAAAGTCTATGTAGCTTAATCATCGGTTTGAAGGATGCTCAAGCCGGTGTCCTCATCAAAGAAGTGTAAAGTTTCAACCTTAAAAGCCAAGTGCATAACGTCACCTGGATGTAATTTCGGAAGGGATGGCGCCACAATTTTGATGATTTTTCCGTCCAATTCTATTGCGACAACCTGGTGTGAGCCTTGCGGTTCTACTACCAGACATTCTGTTGTCAGGATGGCATCTTTCTCATCCACGATGAGGATATTTTCTGGTCGCACCCCAAGAATGAGTTTCTTATGATTGTATTTTTTTAGCATTGATACGCTTTCACCGCTAAATTCAATTTTGAAAAATGGGTTGGTCAGTTGACAATTGCCATTCTGCATGCTGAGCTCAACATCGAGAAAATTCGTCGGTGGAGTCCCGATGAAATCCGCCACAAATACGCTCGCGCTACGGTTGTACACATCCTCCGGAGTGCCGATTTGCACGACCTCACCTGCTTTCATAACCACAATTCGATCGGCCATGCTCATCGCTTCCGACTGGTCATGTGTAACGAACACTGAGGTGGCGCCCGTTTTTGCGTGGATGGTTTTCAGCTCCGTGCGCATCGACATACGTAATTTGGCATCCAGATTTGCAAGCGGCTCACCCATGAGGAATATTTTCGGCTCGACGGCCATCGCCCTGGCGACTGCCACACGCTGCTGCTGCCCGCCCGACAGCTGTGATGGATACCTTTCCAGGAGTTCTCCAATACTTACCATATCCGCGACATCGTTGACGATTTTTTCTATCTCGTCCTTGGGCATCTTCCTCAATCTCAGGGCGTATGCTACGTTCTCGTAGACTGTCATATGCGGCCAGACCGCATAATTCTGGAAGATCATACTGACATTACGTTTTCTCGGCGGAAGATCGGTGATATCCACATCATCGATATAAATCTTGCCCAGGGTAACTTCTTCGAGACCTGCTACCATTCTCATGGCAGTGGTTTTACCGCATCCAGAAGGACCTAGCAGAACCAGAAACTCGCCTTCCTTTACTTCCAGACTGAAATCGTTGACAGCCAAGACTTTTTTACCGAATCTTTTGGTCACCCGATCTAAGGTTAAAGTAGCCATTATTGCCTCCTAAACTGTCACCCCACCCCACATCTGACGGATATATCTGCGAATAAAGAATGTAAAAAATACGGCTGGTAACGCCATGGCAATTCCGCCTGCCGCAGCCAGGTTGACCTGACCAACAGAGCCCAGCAGCGACTGGTATACCACAACTGAAAACGTCGGGTTGAACTGGGTCAGGATGATTGCTGCTACAGTTTCATTCCATGCGCCAAGGAAAGCGTACATCGCGGCTGCTGCTAATCCAGGAAATGCCAGTGGGAGTGTAATTCGGAAAAAAGTACGCAGCTTGGTGGCTCCAAATACCTGCGCGGCTTCTTCCAGAGATACCGGTATGCTCATAAATATGCTGGCTGTGATCCATACTGTCAGGGCAATTGCTCCAACTGAATATACCAATGCCAGCCCGAATGGTTTATCATAAAACCCCATTCGCACCAGAATAACGACCATTGGAATCGCGATCGCCACGCCTGGAAACATCCTGACGAATAAAACGCTGAATTTCAAAGCGTTGCGCCCCTTGAATATATATCTGGCGAAAGCGTATCCGGCCATACCCCCGATTGTGAGCGAGATTATCACGGTAAGCGCGCAGATTTGCAGGCTTCTTATCAGCGCTGGGACTGCATCACGGGTAACTTTGAAAAAAGTGTTGTAATTGTGCAGCAGGTTTTTCCGGCCCGTGAAATACACCGGGTCCTCACCCGCTTCAAGCCTGTTTATATACTCCGTGATTTGTTCCTGGGACATATACGTGCTCAACTGGCTCTTGAAGTAAACCTGCATCTTTTCAATTTCTTTGGTATCCAGAACGGTCTGGTATTCGCCTTCGAAACTGTCATATACACTGATTAAGTATCCACGTTTTCCATGGGTAAGTGTGAATTTTGTGATCAGCTCTGGTACTAGTGGTAAAGGATATTGGTAAGCTTCACGCGTAGACAAGAAGGATAATGAAACCACAAAATAGATTGGCAACAGAAGTATGAATAGAATTCCGATCACAAAGATATAAAACGCGGTCTCTTTGGCAGCTTTTGCCAGGTTTACCGGTTTCTTAAGCTCTGTAGTCATGCTGCTGCCTCCTGATCTGAATCGAACGCACCAGAAATTTTTAAGTAAACCAAGGACGCCAGGGAAACGATAAATGAGACGATCACTGTATAACCCGCAGCCATTGCAGCGCTGATATATAAGTTATCTACTTCTTCGTGCCAGTATACGATTCTCTCGAGAAGGACTGGCATGCGAGTGAAACCGAGCAATATTACAATGATCAGCCATATCTGGATGGCAGATATCAACCTTAGAATAACAGCCGTTTGAATAGTGGGCTGCATGATTGGTACCGTAATTTTCCTGAGCACGGTCAGGTACGTCCCTCCAAAGACGTAACCCGCCTCCTGGGTTTCTGGAGGAATGTTTTGTAATCCTGCCAGTAGAATGATCATCATCGATGGGATCACCTGCCAGGCATCAATTAAAATAACCAAACCCAGGAGCGCCCATTGACTCCCCGCTAACCAATAAATCTTGTCGTTCAGGTCTATGATCCCCAGGTAATACAAAAGGCTATTGATCCAACCATGAGCTGTAAATCCAGTGATCCACATGGCGCCGACCGCTACAGCCGGGATCGCCATCGGGATCATAGCCAGGAACAAGACCATGCTCGAGCCGTAGTATTTACGATTGATGATTAGTGCTAAAAAGAGCGCACCAATAAATTCCAGGGTGACAGAAAATGCCACAATAATGGCTGTGTTCCGCACCGCCGGCCAGAAAGCCTCATCTGAGATCACTAAAACATAATTGTAAAGTGTCCATCCACCTTCGGTGGTCTGGAAGCTTTGGATAACCGCGGTGATAACCGGTCGCAGCCAGAATACTGTGTAGTAAATTGCAACCGGTAAGATCAGAAGGTAGGGAATCGCCTGTTCACCGAGTTTTCTCCAATTCCTATTATTTCCCGTTGTGACGGCCATAGACAGCTCCTGAAGTGCTTATTGATTATTATTCGATCTATACACAGGAAAGCTTCCGGAATTTATGATGTACATATATTTATGTGATTGGCGGTATAAACTTAGAAATAATATCGATGTAAAATTAAATTACTTTCCGCTGATTGCATATCACCCTGGCATTTGTTTAATTAAATTACTGTGATTCAGATAGAGCCGGGAAATGAGCTGTTCTTCCCGGCTCTAATCTGTATTGGTCCGATCTAACTAAAGGTTAGCTTATTACTTTAGCAGACCGTTGAGTTCTATCAGGGCTGCATCCAGGCGGGCCTGGTCCACCGTGCCATCGCCGTTCAAGACCATCTCCTCGAACACGTCATCGAAGACTTGCTTGACAGCGCCCCAATCCTGGTACAGGTAGGCCGGTACGCCAGAGACGATGCCGTTCTGAAGCACTAGGACGGCTTTTGTAATAACCTCGTCAAT
>DAOVXM010000387.1 GCA_030636125.1 Chloroflexota bacterium
ATGCTCATGGGGGAGCGCGGCCTGTACTGGAAGTTGACCGGCAGGGAGAACTTGGAGTACTTCGGCGCTCTCTACCACCTTTCGCCCCAGGGACGGCGCCAGCGGGCAACAGAGATTTTTGATATGCTCGATATGTTTGAGATCGCCGACCGCAACGTAGAGACCTACTCCTCCGGCCAGAAGATGAAGCTGGCTTTCGGCAAGTCCCTGGTTAACGACGCGCCCTTGCTGGTGCTTGACGAACCCACCAATACGCTGGATGTCCCCTCTGCTAGCGAGCTGCGCGCCATTGTACGCAGGTTGAACGACGAGGGGAAAACGGTCATCTATACCACCCATATCATGTCCGAGGCCGAGACGCTCTGCGGCCGGGTCGCCATTATCGATTATGGTGAGTTGCTCGCCTTGGGGACTGTGGCTGACCTGAAAGCCTCTCTGCAGCGCGATCAGGTCATTCATATCGAGGGAGTCATCTCTTCTCAGGCTGAGCAGGCCGTGGGCGCTCTGCCGTACGTTTTGCAGGCCACCCGTACCAGTTTGGATGGCGCCAATTTGCTGACCTTGGTCGTGGCTGGTGCCGGGGAGAGCCTGCCAGAAATGATGGAAACCCTGACCAGGAATGGTGCCCTCATCCGCAAGATAGCGCCCGAAGAGCCCACCCTGGAGGATGTCTTCATCGCCAAGACCGGTCGCACCTTAGAAGAAGATACCCGCACATGAACACAGATTCTCCCTCTTTGAGAGCTAATCTTTCGGTGGTCCTGGCCAGCACCCGCATGCGCCTTACGACAGTGACCCGCTACCCAGGCCAACTGGTTTTGGACGTCTTTATCCCCATCGTCTTCGCCGCCATGCCCATCTTACTTGGGCGAGCTACTGCCGGCGCGCAGGCCGATGCGGTTTTTGCCGAAAACACGGGTACTCCGGATTATGTCGCTTATATGCTCATCGGCGCCAGCGTTTTTACCATCGTCTCCTTCGCATTCTGGCATGTAGCTTATTGGTTGCGCTGGGAACAGGAGACAGGTACCCTCGAAGCCCTCTATCTGAGCCCCACGCATCGAGTTTGGGTCGCCGCGGGCACCGCCTTGTATAGTTGTATACGCTCCTTGTTTGCTGCCACAACAGCTTACTTGATCGGCTCGCTGATCCTGGGTATCCAGCCCTTCCGCGGAGAGATCGGCCTGGCTTTTGTGTTCATCCTGGTTGGACTGGTTCCGCTCTACGGGTTGACTTTACTTTTTGGGGCGGTCATCCTGAAGCTGAAGGAGGCCAACGCCCTGGTGGGGTTGATGCAGTGGGGGGTCAGCTTTTTGATGGGTGTATTTTTCCCCATCGCGGTTTTTCCGGCTGCCCTCAAGACGATTGCTTTGCTTTTCCCCCCTACCTGGATGACCAATGGCGTCCGCTCGGCTCTCTTGGGGGTGGGCTATTTCTTCGGCGAATGGTATCTGGATCTGGCGGTGCTGTGGGCTTTCTTGTTTTTCGCGCCGGCTTTCGGGTATTGGGTCTTCAACCGTGTGGAGCAGAATGTCCGCCGCAATGAGGGCATGGGCCAGTTTTAGGCTATCGCGGTTGCAATTTTAATGTTGAATTTGGTATCCCCTCACATTGGATGACCCGCTGATTACGTATCATCCGAGAATCTAATTAAAGCAAGTATCCACGGATAGTTTTATGGCACAGGTAGGCAGCAAACAAAGTCAGCTTTCAGAAGATCATGGTTTGCGGGTTAAGTTGAGCACTTTTGGGGCTATGGTGCGCAAAGAATTGACCATTTTAGCGCGATACCCGGTTGAATTCGTCGCCTCCTTTGGGCGCGTATTCTTGATGGTGGCCATATTCACCCTGGCAGGCCACACTTTTAGCTCCCACAGCGACGCCCCAGTTACCGCGGCTGAGCCGGGGGTGAGTTATGTCTCTGGTGTGGTCGTGTATGGATTTATTTTGTTCATGTTCCTCAGCGATACTTTGTGGACCATTGGTTACAACATCCGTCGCGAGCAGATTCAGGGCACCTTGGAGGGTTTGTATCTGAGCCCCGCCAGCAAGTTTGCCAGCCTGGTCTCACGTGTGGCCAACTCCTTGCTGTGGACGGGCTTGTTGAGCATCACCGCGGGTGCCGTCATGGTTGCCATGATTGGTCGCTTGCCGGTTGAAAATCTGTTCCTCGGCCTTTACCTCTTCGTAATGGTGTTGGCCGGTACCTTTGGGGTAGGTTTCGCTTTTGCCGCCCTTACGCTGCGCATCAAGGAATCAGCCCATACAATGGCGAATGTGCTCCAATTCATGTTTTTAATTCTGTGTGCCTATTTCTTTCCATTTGCTGCATTGCCATCATTCCTGCTGACCTTCTCTTATTTCATCCCTCTGGCTTACGGGGTGGATGCCTTCCGCTCAGCCCTGATGGGCTTTCCACCTGGCTTTCCTGAGTTAGCCCCTTTCGAGATCGAGGTGATTATTGTGACCATCTTTGGGATTGGCATGCCGCTGTTGGGCTATTGGCTCTATCGCCGGGCTGAGTTGCGCGCCCGCAGGCAGGGGGGCCTGGGGGCATATTAGAGCATGAGCCTGACCCTTCAAAATTTATGTGATTGTGCTTAGATCCCTTGCGAAAGCTGCGCATAGTCTGCCATGCTAGGTTAAAGATTAATTTTTTTAGAGTCTCTCCAAAATCGGTTGACTTTCGTTCCAACTCAGCGTATACTGACCATATACGGAGGTACTAGTATGCGGAAAGTGTTTTCAAAAGAATATTTCGGCCGGAGTTGACAGGCATGCGCCAGGACGCGCGTGCCTTTTTCTATTTTTAGGCTTGCTCCAGGCCAGGTCCCAAAAACGCTAACTTAGTTAGCCATGAGTGAAGGGCTGATAATCACCTGGAGTAGCACATCTCATTGGAAAGGAGATTCGTACATATGGATTACGGTATGATTGGCAAGATCGATAAAGCGAAACGATATGCTGAACAACGTGACAGAATTTGCGTTGAAGCGATTACGGTGAGATTTGAAGGGGATAATAATCCCCATAAGGTTTGTCTGGAGAACGGTGTCTGGCAGTGCGATTGCGATTTCTTTCAGACGCGCGGTCGTTGTAGCCATACCTTAGCCCTGGAAATGATCCTGGAGGGCATGCTGCCTGAGACAGTGCTTACCGCCTGACGGGTAAAACCCCTCAGAGAGCTTCAATATTCAAAAAAAACGAGCCCATTTCGGGCTCGTTTAGATTTAAGTTTATCGCTGGGTATTATTGATTCACACTTGGCGCTCTCTTAAACAGGTCAAACCTCGTTTAGCTCTGTCGTCTTGACGGAGACCAGCGCCAGGCCCAAATCTCGCAGTCTGGAAAGCAAGCTGTACAATTCGGTTTGGTCGCGGATGGGTCCGCTCAGCACTGTTTCATTCTCTCCATGATGGGTGATCTTAAATCCATCGAACCACTCTGACCAGTGCTCGTCGATGCGTCCTTTAACCCTTATCTCTACCTGTTGTTTCACGGTTCTCCCTGCCTTTTAATCGTGGTTGTCGAGAGGGCTATTCCCCAGGATAACCCTCTCGAAGGCGCAGCCACCGCTTAACTTGCCTCGGCTTTTCCAAACAGCTGTTTCTTATCGAACCATGGTTTCAGGATCAGATAAGCCCCCAGGATGATCAGTAAAAATGCTCCCTCAAGCATATTCACCCCCAGCAATTGGGCGATGCCGCTGACCAGGGAGATGATGCCCAGTACGGTTGTAAAGCCGCTCATCCTGATCCCGTAGAAGTAGCGAGCCGCGTTGAGCCCTAACATGATCAGACCTACGCCGATCGACCATAAGCCTTTAACCACCAGTTCACCGGGCACTAAGATGAATCCTCCCAGCATGACCAGGAATAAGCCCCAG
>DAOVXM010000039.1 GCA_030636125.1 Chloroflexota bacterium
AAAAGAAAAAAGAGAATCAGGATTATTCCGTTGATCGGCTACGTTTAGATGTTGTCGGTAGTTTTGATTAATGGGCAGCCAGGTTCGAACATTTTCTGGAGAGAAACCCGCGTTAGGAGCATTCTTCCATTGCGTAGGAGTTCGACACTTATCTCTTCCAGCTTTATTGGCTAAATCCAATGCTTGTGAGTTGGATGCACCGAGAAAATCTTTCTCCATATAATAATTCCATACACCCCATGGATCGCGAAATTGGTCTATATCTTCTAGTTTCATATCCATCATGCCAATTTCCTCACCATTGTAGAGGAATGGTGTGCCACGCAGGACGAGCAACAAGGCAATGCTTATACGGGCAAATTCCTCATCGTTTTCTCCATCGCTAAAACGGCTGTAGACACGGGAAGTATCATGATTGTTGAAGGTGTTGCATGGCCAGGCATCTTTTGATATGCTGGCTAGAGAGGCGAGTCGAATCTCTTGGTTTTGTCGTACCCATTCTGGTATTAACTCGTTTGTCCGCATGAGTGGAAAGTTGAACACCATATGTAACTCGTTTTCTCCGTCACCATGATAGGCAACGTTATCGTTCTCGCCAATCAATACTTTGTCATCATATTCATCAATAATAGAGCGGAACTCCTGCATTAGCAAATGTACTCCGGGTTGTTCTACTTGAGAATCAAACATCCTTTGCCCGAGTTGCCGTGCCTGTTGAATGGATAATGGTTCAGAAGCCTGGTTAATGTTGTGAAATAGCTCTGCCTGGCTTAAAGGAGATGTATGATCAGGATAGTTCGGATCTTCGAAAATCGTGGCAATAGCATCCAGGCGGAACCCATCAACCCCGAGGTCCAACCAGAAACGAACAACCTCCCACATAGCTTGCTTAACTTCAGGATTATGCCAATTGAGATCTGGTTGTTCTTTAACGAAGAAATGGTAATAATATTGGTCAGTATGTGGGTCGTATTCCCAGGCTGGCCCTCCGAATGTGGAGTACCAATTATTTGGTAATTGACCGTTTTGTCCATCTCGCCAGATATACCAGTCCCGCTTAGGATTGTTACGCGATGAACTGGATTCAATAAACCATGGATGTTGGTCAGATGTGTGGTTGAGCACTAAGTCGAGCACAACACGGATATCACGTTCATGTGCGCCATTCAGAAAGCGAATAAAGTCATCCAGGGTGCCGTACTCAGGTGCAACATTGCAATAGTCGGAAATATCGTATCCACAATCCTTTTGAGGTGATGGATAATGCGGGGAGAGCCAGATAGCATCGATTCCTAGTTCTCGTAGATAGTCCAAACGTTTGGTCATGCCATCAAAATCACCTATTCCATCCCCGTTCCCATCAGCGAAGCTGCGCGGATAAATTTGATAAAAGACAGCTTTTTGCCACCATTTAAATTCGTTCATTTTACCTCTACGCAGTTGCTAGCCCACCACTCCTCATAAAAGGGTCATATTCTTGTTCCAGTTCTTGCCTGAATTGTTGAGTGTAAAGGCCATAATAATGTCCGCGTGCTCTTAATAACTCTGCGTGTGTGCCCATTTCAGCAATCTGCCCCTTTTCAATAACAAGAATGCGGTCTGCTTTACGAATAGTTGACAATCTATGTGCAATGATCACGCTAGTTCGCCCTTCCATCAGCGATTCCATGCCTTTTTGTATAAGATCCTCAGTGAGTGTATCTACGGAACTGGTTGCTTCATCCATGATGAATATCTCAGGTTGGGCAAGAATGGCTCGGGCAAGACTAATCAGTTGTTTTTGTCCTGTGGATAATAAATTGCCTCCCTCACCAACCTCTTCATCATAGCCTTTTCCAAATGTAGAGATAAAATCATGGGCACTAGCCATACTAGCTGCTTTTTCAATATCTTCATCTGTCGCATTAAGACGACCATATCGGATGTTCTCACGGATTGTTCCAGAAAAGAGATGTGGTGTCTGTAGCACAATCCCAACACGCGATTGGATGCTATGCAGAGTAAAATCAGTGTAATCCTGTCCGTTGATCCGAATTACACCTTTCTTGGGTTCGAAGAAACGACAGATTAGGTTAACAATGGTAGATTTGCCACCACCGGTAGGTCCGACCAAGGCTATCGTCTCTCCCGGAGTTATTTTCAAATTAAAATCTGTAAGTACCGGAACACCATCTTCATAAGTGAAATATACATGATCGAATTCGATATCGCCACGAATTGATCCAGGATCAGCGGCATCAGGACGGTCGGCCACTTCTGGTTCAGTATCCATTAGAGAAAACATTCGCTCCCCTGACGCAATTGCATGCTGCAACTCGGCGTAAACGCGTGCCAGGTCCTGGATTGGCCACATCATAAAGGTAATGTAAGAGACAAAAGCCAGAATCCCTCCAATGGTCATATCACCATAGTAAGTCTGAAGTCCACCGAACCATACAATACTGCCTAGAGCTAAAGCGCTAATCATTTGTACGATAGGTAAAAAGAGCGCAGACAACCAGGCTGCCCTGTAACTAGCCCGATACATGTCGCTAGTTAGGTATTCAAACTCTGTCAAGTTTTTATCTTCACGGTTTAGGGCTTTAACCACGCGCACGCCGGTAATGTTTTCGTTATATGCACCTGTAATCTTCGAGTTAATTTTTCTGGTTGTTCGGAACTCAACCAATATCTTTTTTCGGAATTGGATGGCCACCATTACCAATATTGGGATAATCGCTAGCACAATAAGGGCTAACTGCCAGTCGATGATGAACATGAAAAACGCTGCGGTAAGGATGTTCATTACTCCCCAGGTAACATCAAGCAAACCCCAGGTTACTAATTCCGCCACACGATCTGAATCTGAGGTTACTCTAGAAATGATCCAGCCGACAGGTGTCTGGTTGTAATATGATAATGAGAGGTCCTGTAAATGGTTGAACATTCGCTGGCGCAAGTCATATCGAATTTTTTCTCCTAAGACCCCGGCTAAGTAGATAAATGCAAATACGAATCCAGCTTGGACAACGATCAATAGTCCATAGATTGATATTATATTTGTGAGAGCTTCGATATCCCCTGGAATGATCGCCTCATCCACGATTAGTTTGCTCAGATATGTGAAGAAGGAGTCAAGCATCGAGACAACGCTGATTGATACTAAAAAGCCAACCACCCAAGTCCAGTAGGGTTTTGTGAGAGATAGTATGCGTAGAACGGTTTGGCCGCTATATTGGGAAGAAAATTCTTCCTCTTCGAAGTAGTGTTCGGTCAATGTTCTTTACCTCAAGACTTGACTATCATTTGACTTGCGTCAACCTAGGTTGCACTAGCTATTTCTTGCTCTAGCTCAGTATCAATTCGAGTTTGGATCTCGTAGATTCGTTGGTAAATACCTTTTTGTGATAACAATTCGTTATGGGTGCCGCATTGTATGATTCGACCTTCGTCCAGCACCAAAATCAGGTCTGCATTCATCAGACTCTGGATGCGATGTGCGATGACGAAGCTAGTACGACCAAGCATTAATCGTTCTAGAGCAGCCCGGATCTCTGCCTCTGTCTCAGTGTCAACAGAAGAGGTAGAATCGTCAAGAATGAGTATACGCGGGTCCTTAAGCAGGGTGCGTGCGATGGCTATCCTTTGTTTTTGCCCACCGGATAATGTGACACCCTTTTCACCTATTAGCGTGGTGTAACCATCTGGGAAACTCAAGATGACATCATGGACTGCTGAGGCACGTGCTGCAGCTTCAATTTCCTCCTCAGTGACTTCATGTTGCACACCATAGGTGATATTCTCGCGTATCGTGCGAGAGAAGAGGAATGGCTCTTGTTCTACGATCCCGATCTGACTACGTAGGTAATGCCTAGGGTACTGGTTGAGTTCTATACCATCCAGGGTGATGCTGCCATTGGTGTAATCGTAGAATCTGGGTAATAAGTTTACCAGGCTGGTTTTTCCGGACCCGGTCGGACCAAGTAATGCAATAACATCTCCCGGTTTACACTGGAAGCTAATATCCACAAGAACAGGCGATTCCCTTTCAAATTCAAAGTTGACCTGATTAAAAATGATCTCACCTTGAACATTTCCATCTGTTTGATAGCTGCCTTCTTCCAACGGCTCGCGGTTTTCTTTGATGATATCCATTACTCGACCATAGGAAACAAGTCCTGTGGAAGTTTGTACGATAAGGCGTCCTAAATTTCGCATTGGCCAGATTAGCCAGATTACCAACCCAGCGTATGCTATATACGTTCCGGCAGAGATAGAACCATTGATCGCCATGATTGCAGCGAGGGTGAAACCAGCCAACATTTGGGCTCCGGCAAGGATATCTGAAATTGGCCAGAATCCAGAGTGCATTATTAGCAATCTTCGCCCGCGCCTGTACTTTTCCCAGTTATCTGTATCAAAATTTTCCCGTTCATAATCTTGACGAGCGAAAGCCTTAACGACTCTAACGCCGGTTAGGTTTTCCTGTAATGTTGTTGATAGGACTGCATCCTGTTCTTGGTAAGCTTCGTAAGCTTTGGTAACTTTTCTGAAGAAGAAGAAGGAAGTGAGCACAATAAGAGGCACAGTAATTACCGAAAATAATGCCAGGGGCACGCTTAAACTCATTATGGCAATAAAATTTACAGTAAATAAGATCACGATCCGCCCGACTCCGATCGCTTGGTCAGCATAGAAGCGTCTTAATGCGTCAACGTCTGATGAGCAGCGTTGAACTAGGTCACCAGTTGGTTTTTTATCGTGATAACTAAAAGACAAGCGTTGGATGTGGTCGTATAGATAATTGCGTAGTCGAAAAACGACTCCTTCTGCGGTTTGTGCAGCCAAACGACCACTTGTGAATGTAAAGGTTCCCTCGAATAATGCCAAGCCAATAAATCCTAAAGCGATAATTGGTAATATGTACAGAGTTTCGGCAGAAAGTGCGCCATCACCAGATTCTCCCAAGATATCATCGGCATAATAGCGTAATAACATGTAAGTGGCAGTTTTGGATAAGGCTGCTATGCCCAGACTCAATACAGCACCGGCATATTTCCAGTGGTATCCGCTCATTAAACGCCACAAACCTTTCAGCCTATTATCTGAAATTGCTTTTCTTAGGTTAAATTCTGGAGTTGTGACAAGAGTCGACACAGTAGGATTTCTCCCGATAAAATATGATTTATCGATTCGTGGTTTTCGCCAGGGTTGAGTCTAGGGAAGTACCCGAAGTTTGCTTCGGGCGGATAATTCATCCTATATCCACCTTCGAAAGGCATACCTTATTAGAACGAAGAAAGCTGCCTTTGGGAAATCTGTCTGAGCTCTGAAATAAGCAAAAAAATTAGTTTACTTGATTTGTAAAGGGAAGTCAAATTTGTATCTTACGAGAAAAACTCTTACCAACTGTGTCCATTTATTTAGGGACTTGAGTATAATAACTTCTAATAGAGTGGAAATTGAATGAATGATAAGAAAATTCTGGAATTTGATATATTGAGGTCGCTTGCGATATTCTCATTGTTTCTACATCATGGGGGTATTTATAATTTTTCCGTATTTGGATTTCCTCTAAGCTCTTTAGATCCATATTTAGAGTTTTTCCTTCTAGGATGCTTCACATTCATGGCAGGATATTTATTGGTTAGATCATTCAATAAAACACACGAGAAAAATCTATTAAGTATCTGGGCTTCGAAAATCATGCGGATATATATTCCTTATATCCTGGCATTAACATTATTTGCAATTTTTTTTGATATTGAAGCTACGCGATTAGATTTGGTTATCCATATGTTTGGGGCACAGTTATTGATGGCACCTCGAATTGGCGTACCAATTATGACAATTTGGTATGTGGGCTTGTTAATTGTTTACTATCTGATATTCCCTGTTCTTCTGAAATTTATTGAGAGCGTTCCTGGTTTTCTTCTTACTACGATATTGATATTTCTTGGAGCATATATCTTTCACACCCGTTGGCAGTTTATTGAATACCGTTTTTTCTATTATTTCTATGTCTTTGTAGCAGGCATCATCTGCGCGAAAATTGGTTGTTTACGAAGGATTGCTTCTAGGAAATATTATTTGCTGGATAAATTATTATTGTTCCTACTCGGAATTTATGTTTTATCACTGTTTAATAACGAACCTTCGTATAGTATCAACCCTGAATATGTCCTCGCCATAACATTCTACATTCTAGCAACAGTGCTTTTTGTTTTTAGTGTAGCGCAAGTTTTAATCAAGGGCAAAGAAAAACTCACCTTGTTTGGTATTATCGCATTTGCTTCCTATTTCGCATTCCTGTTCCACCGGCTAATTTGGAAGCTTATCTTAATCCCGTTTATATTTCAATCTGATCTTTTGTGGTTTCTATATGTGATTCTTATAGGTTCGGCAATAGTCATATCTGTATCATATTATTTACAGAAACTCTACAACTATATTATTGATAGATATACTCGATATGCAATAAAGTTAATAAGAATATTCGAGGTGTCATAATTTATTTAGAATTCCTCTCGATAAGCTCCCGCTTTTCATACTGATCGCGTTATAAAGACAAGATAAAACACAATCACCGCAACTTGTACAACGAGAAAGTTCGATATAAGGCGGATCATCAAAGTCGATTTTGATTATCGCTCGAGTTTTACAGGATAAACTGGCTTCACATGGATGGCAGGATTGGCAAATCTCCCAATCAATTTCAGGTGATAACATAATAATTTACAAATATCCTATCAACATACCTTGAGATTTTGTGATAAAGAAGTGTCCCCGCGTATTGATCTCCATGGCTACGTAATTTTTTAAAGATTGAACTATGGGTTTATCCAACGAGTTAATATTTGCCAAACTTGACATGGAAAGGATATAAGCCATCAGTGGTTCAACATCTGTGATTTGTAGATTGTCTTTGTATATCTTCAGCTCCATATCGTGGAAATGTTCTTTAGTTAATTCTATTGCGTTTTCCAGAGTAAAGCGTGCCATCTCGACGCTTCGTATAGGGAAGTCTGGGTTGAATTTACGAATCAAATCGTGCAATTCTTTCATATGTTCGATCCCGTTGGTTGCTGCGCATAACCGTCCACCTGTCTTTAGTGCTCGCCCGATCTCCTTAAATGCAAGGTTGATATCTGGAACGTGATAGAGCATGTGGGTGGCGACCACTAGGTTAAACGTTTCTTGGGGGGAAGCGATAGCTTGTGCATCGAGGCAAAGATATCTGCTTCCTGGAATTTCTTTCGTGTTATTACGAGCCTCTCGTACCATTCCAACTGAAAGATCACCAAGGGTGATAATGACTCCTTGATGGATTTGGTCGGAGTTGATTCGCCAGAGATCCGCTGGCCCACAGCCTATTTCTAAAACGTGCATACCCGGTTTTAGATTAAGTTGATCGTATACCCAACGTTGCCAGGGATAAGGATTAACGCCATATAGACGATGTAAATTAATTCGGGCTTGAAGGTTAGTGGAGGTTTTGTACTGTTCGTCTTTGAGATAGGTGCGGTCAGATATTCGTGACATACGTTATATGATTCATTTTAATTTAATATTCGTATAATCCCCCGATAATAACACAAGTTAGATGGATACAGGTCACTTATCTACAGGCAACCCTTCCATTTCCATGATCT
This sequence comes from Chloroflexota bacterium, assembly GCA_030636125.1. Next base: position 7,632 of record DAOVXM010000039.1, read on the forward strand.
TTAGTGCATTTGTGGTTGGGCTTGGACCAGGTATTATTTTATAATCAAAGACCAGTTTCCCATCCCTGACCTCATCTCTAAAATGGTAATTCGATATAAAATCATTCTGATCTTCAAGATTGGCAAGCTCCAGGTCGTGAGTAGCAATCAGGCCTATAACTCTCTTACCAGCAATATTTTGGATGTATGCCTGGCTGCCAATTAACCTTTCTCGATTATTAGTACCGCGGAAGATTTCATCTATTAGGAATAGAATTGGGTAAGGGTGATTGGATTTCATACGATCCAATAAAGACTTTAGGCACTTGACCTCAGCGTAGAAGTAGGAAAATCCATCGGTGATTGAGTCGCTAATCTTGATACATGTGTGTAGTCTGAATAAATTTGTCTTAAATTCGGTAGCGTTTACTGGGCCTCCCGCGTAGGCAAGTGCCAAATTTATACCGATCGTTTTGACAAATGTACTCTTACCAGCCATATTTGACCCAGTAATGATATAAACCTCCCCTAGTTTGTTAATCGAAAACCCATTACAAATTTTCTGCTGCGGAGGTATAAGCGGATGTCCTAAACCTTTGGCTTCAAGAATCGGACCTCTGGCGTTATCATCAGGATGTTTGAATTCAGGAAAGGTATAGTCTGGGTTAATGTAAGCAAAATTTGCTAATGATATTGATGCCTCAAGCTTTTGCAATGTTTTTAACCAAATTGGCATCTGGATTGAGAGATCTTTCTGATAATGGGATATCACCCAAGAAAAATAAAAATCCCAGGGGAATATGATATTTAAAAGGAGCATCAAAACCGGATTGGATCGAACCCCAATTGCCGCAGTGACCAATTTAATCTTTCTTAGAATCTTGGACGGTGAGTTTATTGGGTCAATAAATGGTGAACACAGTTGGGTGAGAGCTTGTTTATCCCCATAATGATAACTCTCGATATAAACCAATATCGCCCTGAATTTGTCGAGTTCAGCATCAAATATCACAACTGCATCTAAGAATGGCTGGAGTATTTTTTGATTGGAAAAGTAAAAAACTGCATAGAGAAAAAAAGTTATTATCCAATACGAAGGGATATACCCGAAGATATTCAATAAAAAAAGTGTAATATTGAGCAATACGAGTATCGAAGAGATAGGTAAAAGGCGTTTGATTTGCTCGGTGGGATAAGGCATTGCCAGCCATTTCAATAATCGCTTCCCCTCAAGTTGATCTTTTGAGGCAAGATGGAAGTTGAGGGTTAACTTATCTCGAAATATTGATATTGGTACCAGCTCCTGGATTATTTTTTGGTATTTATTAATATGGTCTGGATTTGGTTCGGACTGGGAGAGCCAATCGCTGAGTAATTTGCTACCTTCAATTGAGATAGTCCTATCGACCAATTGGTGAAGGGAACAATTGCCGATTAAATCAAGATCAATTTCCAGCGGATTCTGGATGGGTAGTTGAGATCGAGAGGGTGAGGCGGGTATATGATTCCAGTCTAATTGCATCCGTGCTAATTGATTGGATTTTATTTGCGACCAGATTTGGTATTTTCGTATCCAGCGGTCAATCCGGCGATGATAGTAGACTAGGATACTGAATATGCCGATCGATAAGGCGATTGATATGTAAATTCCGCCCCCATTGAACCAATTTGTGGCTACGAATATTGTCACTCCCGCGAAGAGAACAGCAAGTAAACGGTACCACGAAAATCGCCGACTGAGTGACTCTAAATGCTTAACCCGCTTATCAAGTCTAATAATTTCACTGGAGAGTGCATTTTGCCTATCTTGTCGTTTTGATTGCATAAATGTATTGAAATTTCATGAATGTATACGAATGTATGTGCCTTGGTTATATGACAAATCTTGAGGTATTCCCTGGTCAGCCTGTTGCGTTTGATGATTGAATCGAAGATTAAATATATCAACCTTCAGCGAGAATGATACCCGTTCGAGCTGGAATTGTCAGTCCATGGATTTTTCCATCCATAATCTGCGTTTCTCCAGGCCCCAAGATGTTAAACAAACGAAGACCATCGGTTAAATGACCATATATAGGTATCTCTGAAGTGTAATCGGAATTCCCAGTATTGATTGCGATAACCAGCTTATCTTGGTCTAGCTGCCTCATATAAGCGAGCACCTGGTCTTTCGCATAGAGAGTAGAGAAATCCCCTTGCCGAAGAACAGGGTAGGCTTTCCGTATCTGAATGCATTCTTTGATATAATTACGAAGTTCGCTATCCCATTGCGATTGATCCCATTGGAATGATTTTCTGGCAAATTCTGGCATACGACCTTCCCTGCTATCAATTCCAATCTCATCCCCGTAGTAAATGCAAGGCGCGCCTGGGTAAGTCATCTGGAATAGAATGGCAAGCCGTAGCGATGATTTATCCCCGTTAGCTAAGCTGATGAACCTGGGCATATCATGGCTATCAAGCAAGTTTAGTTGCGCATAAACAGCCTCCCTGGGATACAAGTTTAGTAGTTCTACAACTCTTTGGGCAAATGCTGGTGCATCTAATACTTGAGTGCTTGGTAAACCCATCATCCCATCTTCCAGTTTACGGTTGATACTGTGCCCAGCAAAGAAGCCGAGGCAAGCCTGAGTAAACTGGTAGTTCATAACCGCGTCGAAAATATCGCCGCGGCACCAATGCTGCGCTTCCCATGGAACCTCTCCGACAAGATATGCATCAGGGTTCGTTTCCTTAACAATCTGACGAAATTCTTGCCAAAATTCATCATCATCAATTTCGAAGGGTACGTCCAGGCGCCAACCATCAATCCCTTGTTCAATCCAATACCGGGCGACATCAAATATAAACGAACGGACTTGAGGGTTTTCCGTATTGAATTTCGGTAAAGCTGGTAGATTCCACCAGCATTGATAATTGGCCTGACCCTGGTAAGCATTGAGAGGATAACCGTTAACATAAAACCAGTCCGTGTAAGGTGATTTTGCACCAGATTCTAGAATATGGTTGAATTGAAAGAAGCCACGGCTAACGTGATTGAAGACACCATCTAATAAGATGCGGATACCTTTTCGGTGAGCCTTATCTAACAAATACCGGAAAGCCCGATCCCCTCCAAGGATCGGATCTACCTTGAAGTAATCGTGGGTGTGGTACCTGTGGTTAGCAGTAGATTGGAAAATTGGGTTGAAGTATATTGCATTGATCCCCAGGTCTTCTAGGTAATCGAGGTGCTCTGCTACCCCTAACAAATCACCTCCTTTAAAACCATAAACTGATGGTGGTGATTCCCACACTTCGAGATTATTTGGTTTTGGAACCTTCTTGCTTATTGCAAAACGATCTGGGAAGATCTGATAGAACACTGCATCTTTCACCCATTCCGGGGTTTGAAAACCAGTGACCATGATTCCTCATTGTGATTTCACTAAATTCAGGATTTACTCAGTTTAGGGGGGAAAATTCCGAAAACTAGCAGGTCGGAAGTAGCCCTAACCCGCATTTGGTGTTTATACTATAT
>DAOVXM010000182.1 GCA_030636125.1 Chloroflexota bacterium
GGTCCAATACTCATCAAAAGTACAACCCGGCAATCTTGTCGCCATTCTAGGCCAACCACCAGCCGCACCACTTATCCGGGAGATATACCGTGAGGTTCTGAGAGCGGGTGGGCATCCATATTTCTTTGATCGTGGAAATCCTGGCAGCTTACCGGGTCTTGAAGGTTTGGCGGAGGTCTTTTTGCAAGAGGCTACGGATTACCAGCTGTCCCAAGTAGACCAGGTTCTCAGTAAAGTCGTGCGAGAGTTTGATGTGTATATTCACGTGCTGAGTAGCATCAATACACGCAGCTTTAGTAATATTGACCCAAACCGATTTAGTATTCGGCAGAGGGCGAGCGCTGAAATCAATAAGATCATCCGCGAACGCCATGCTGCTGGGGAACTTAAGCGCTTAATTACCCTTTTTCCAACTCAGGCGTTTGCCCAGGATGCGGATATGAGCTTAGCGGAGTTTGAAGATTATGTCTACCGAACAACATTTGCTGATCAGGAAGACCCCATGGCTGAGTGGATGAAATTCCATGACTTTCAAGAAGAACTGATTGAATGGTTAATGGGCAAAGAACATGTTGTTATTCAGGGACCACATGTCGATCTGAGCCTCTCAATTTCTGGTCGCCGCTTTTTAAACGCAGATGGGACCCAAAATATGCCCAGTGGTGAGATTTATTCCAGCCCGGTTGAGGATTCTGCTAATGGGTGGATACGGTTCACTTATCCAGTAGTAGTGCGTGGACGTGAATGTGAAGGCATCGAGCTACATTTTGAGAATGGGCAGGTGGTCAAGGCTACTGCAGAAAAAGGGGAGGAGTTTTTACTTGCCAGTTTGGATATTGATACTGGAGCCCGCTATCTGGGGGAGTTTGCTTTTGGTACAAACAGGTATATAACCCGCTTCATTTCGAACATCCTCTTTGATGAAAAAATTGGTGGTACGCTCCATCTGGCAGTCGGATCAGGCTTTCCAGAGGTTGGCGGTAAAAATGAAAGCGCCATCCACTGGGACATGATATGCGATATGCGGGAAGGAGGGCAGGTTTTTGTGGACGGGGAGTTATTTTATGATTCAGGCGAATTTAAATTATGATGAAGCTACGTGAACTAGGATCGACGTCGGTCTTCGTCACTCCAATTGGACTTGGCTTGGCAGCCTTAGGCAGACCAGGGTATATCAACCTGGACCACGCAGCGGACCTGGATCACAATTATTCTATGGACGCTATGCAAGATCAGGCCCATTCCGTCTTGGATGAAGCCTACCACTTAGGAGTGCGTTATTTTGACGCTGCCCGCTCCTATGGTCTGGCTGAACGTTTCTTAGGTTCCTGGCTGGCTTCTCGGGAAATCTCACCAGAGACGGTCACGATCGGATCCAAATGGGGCTACACCTACACGGCTGACTGGCAAGTGGAAGCAGAAAAGCACGAGGTGAAAGAGCACTCCTTGCCGGTGTTAAGAAGGCAGTGGGCGGAGAGCGTCACTCACTTGGGTGAGTATCTTCGCCTCTATCAAATCCACTCGGCTACCGTTGAAAGTGGTGTGCTTGAAAATCGAGAGGTCCTGGATGAATTGCTGAATCTGAAACTGAATGGTACCCTCATTGGTTTGACTGTGAGTGGTTCCCAGCAGGGAGCTGTTGTTGAACAAGCTCTAGAAATAAAGCTAGACGGCTTATTGCTTTTTGACGCAGTACAGGTTACCTGGAACTTGCTCGAAACTTCATCCGGTGGAGCATTACGAAAAGCCCATCAGGCTGGTTTGGGCGTGATTGTCAAGGAGGCGCTGGCGAATGGCCGACTCACAGAACGAAACCATGATCCTGGCTTTAGGCGAAACTTTGAAATCCTTAATTCTCAGTCCAGACGTCTAGATACTACTATCGATGCGCTGGCTTTAGCCGCAGTACTTAATCAGCCCTGGGTGGACGTGGTTCTCAGTGGGGCAGCGGCATTAGATCACATCCGTTCTAATGTGAAGGCCATGGATGTCTCTCTGGATGATGAAGTGGATGCGGCTTTAAGTAATCTCGAAGAACCAGCGCATGTTTACTGGGAGAAACGCAGTAAATTAGAATGGAATTGATCTTTTGACAAAAATCGGTGCGAACAATGCCCAGTTGGCGAAGTAGACTTCTCAAAATCATCTTGCGTTTGCGCGCTCGAAATTATCACTCGTCTGAGAGCAAAACGATCGAAGATCGTCGTGCCGCTCTGGAAGCACTGTCAAATTTTTTTAATACCAAACAGAAGTATGAAAGCCAGTCTGTAGATGCAGGTGGTGTACCGGCTGAGTGGATTAATATCCCCGGAGTCTCAAACCACACTGTTATCCTTTATCTACATGGTGGCGGATACAGTGGGGGTTCGATTATTACCCACCGTTCACTTGTGGCAGGCATCGCCAAGACCGCTCAGGCGAGAGCTCTGATCATCGATTATCGTTTAGCACCGGAATATTGTTACCCGGCACCAGTAGAAGATGCTTTAGCGGCTTATAAATGGTTGTTATCTCAAGAGATAACCCCAGAACATATTGTGCTAGCAGGGGATTCTGCCGGTGGTGGCTTGACTCTGGCTCTGCTTGTCGCGCTAAGGGATGAGGGCGCGCCACGACCTGCTTGTGCGGTATGCCTGTCACCCTGGACTGATCTGACCGGTTCTGGAGATTCAGTATTATTGAATGCCGATAAAGATCTCATCATTGAACCAACGGCTCTAAAGCCGGCTGCGGAGCTGTATCTTGGGGGTGCTGATCCCCATACACCACTCGCCTCGCCTTTGTTTGCCAATTTGAGTGGTTTACCACCCTTGCTCATCCAGGTCGGTTCCGATGAGATTTTACTCTCGGATGCGACCTCATTCGCTGAGCGTGCCCAGGGGGCAGGGGTAGATGTTAACCTCGAAGTTTGGGAAAACATGCAACATGTATGGCAGTTTGCTGCCCGTTTCATCCCAGAAGCTCGCCAGGCTATAGACCGCATAGGTAAGTTTATAATCGAAATCACTAATAATAACAACGACATGGAGGAATCGCTTGACTAAAATTACCGAATTTGGCACAACCAATGACGTCGCCATCACCGTGCTTGTAGATAATCGCGCCGATCTGATCGTGAAATCCACTGAGACGATCAAGCGTTTCACCGATGAACCGCTTCTGGCTGAGCACGGCTTTTCGGCCCTGATCGATTTAAAATCGGCTGGGGTACGTATCTTGTGGGATGCGGGTGTCACGCGTATCGCGTTGATGGAGAATATGCGCCGCATGGAGATAAATCCTGCCACGATCGATAAGATCGCTTTGAGCCATGGACATGATGATCACACTGCATCGGTTATCGATATCCTCTCGGCCATCGATGTTTCCCCAGAACCTCGTAGGTGGGAACCTGGTACTTCGCTTGAAGAAATCCTTGCCTGGGTTGATGGGCGGCGTATTCCAATCATTGCCCATCCTGCTGCTTTCCGGGAACGCTGGGGCTTCCGCGACGATGGCGGTAAATACGGGCCGGTTCTCCCGCCACCAGGTGATCAATGGGAAGCCCTTGGAGCGGAGATCGTGCTTTCAGAAGGCCCCTACAAGTTAGAAGCCGGTTGTTGGGCCACAGGTGCAGTACCTCGCACGAGCTTTGAAAAATCGGGCATTTCCGCAAAAATGTATTATAGGGAAGGGGACTCTTTCCAACGCGATGAGATAGAAGATGACCAGGCAATTGTTATCAACCTCGAGGATAAAGGTTTGCTGATATTATCCGGATGCGCGCATGCTGGCATCGTTAACACCGTGAATTATGCCCGACAGATAAGTGGGGTTGATAAGGTTTGGGCGGTTATGGGTGGCTTCCACCTGGCGCGCGCCTCTGATGAGGATATCCAGCGGACGATAAATGACCTTGTCAAACTGGAACCTGCGTTAATTGTTCCCTCTCACTGCACCGGCTTTAATGCCATCTGCCAGTTCGCCAAACAGATGCCGGATGCCTTTGTCCTTGGCCTGGTGGGCACGGAATATTTATTCTAGAGGATCATGTGAATAATTTTAATAGTAATTGCCCAGGCTGCGGTGAGAAGCACTGTCCCTGCCCTAGGCTGAGTAGTTACTTTTAATAAACCTTTCAAGGAGTCCATCTATGAGTGAAAGACCATCATTAATCAGTAAGGCGTTCATATCTTTCTTGAGCGACGCGCCCGAGCAAGCCAAAGCCTGGAACACGATGGTGCAGGGTTTAGCAAAAGCTAGTGCACTTGATGAGAAAACCAGAGCGTTAACCTATCTAGCCGTGTTGGCAGCTTTGGGTTTGGAGAGCGGCGTACCTTTCCATGTCCAGGCTGCCCGCAGGGCGGGTGCCACCCTCGAGGAGGTTGTCAGCTCCATCCTGGTGGGATTACCAGCAGCCGGGCATCGGGTCACTCAGTCTCTACCTGCGGCGATTGAGGCATTCCACACAGATTAAGGACAAAGGAGAATTAAAATGGAATATCGCTATTTAGGTTCATCCGGACTTCAGGTTTCTGCTATATCTCTAGGTGGCTGGGTAACGCTAAGTCACCAGATGGAGCAAGATCTTGCATATGAAATTATGCAGGCTGCCTTCAATGGTGGCATTAACTTCTTCGACAACTCTGAGTCTTATGGTTACGGTAAATCAGAAACTGTTATGGGTAATGTGATCAGAAAAGCGGGTTGGAAGCGCTCCGAATTTGTAGTCTCCACCAAGATATTTTGGGGTGGAACGGGTATCAACCAGATCGGTCTGTCCCGCAAACATATCCTGGAGGGCGCTGAGGCCGCTCTGGCCCGCTACCAGCTGGATTATGTTGACCTCATTTTCTGCCATCGTCCCGACAGTCATACTCCCGTAGAGGAATCTGTTCGTGCCATGACCTATCTGGTCAATAGCGGTAAAGCCCTTTACTGGGGCACTAGCGAATGGAGCGCGGCGCAGATCATGGAAGCTTACGCCGTCGCTCGTCAGGAGCACCTAATCCCGCCGCAGATGGAGCAGCCAGAGTACAGTATGTTCCGCCGCGAGCGTGTCGAACGTGAATATGCCCATCTGTATACCGAAATCGGCCTGGGAACAACGGTCTGGAGCCCACTTGCTGGTGGGTTGCTGACTGGCAAGTACAATAAAGGCATCCCTGAGGACAGCCGGGCCACAATCGAGGAATATGAGTGGCTGCGCGAGCGCTACGAGAGCGAGCAAGCGCTCCTTAATATCGAAAAAGTGAAGAAACTGGCGCCCATTGCCGAAGAGCTGGGCTGCACCCTGGCGCAGTTAGCTCTGGCCTGGTGCTTGAAGAACCCAAATGTCAGCACCGCCATAACCGGTGCATCCCGTCCGGAGCAGGTCGTGGAGAACATGGCTGCTTTGGATGTGGTCGATAAGCTCACCGGCGATGTTATGGCGCGCATCGAAGAGATCCTTGACAACAAACCGAAACCAGAACTTGATTTCCGGGGGGCATAATCTAAATCACCAGGAGGTGTTCTAATGGGTAAGAGTGCCTGGGTGTTAACGATTATTATATTGTTATATATGATCTCCGCGTGTACGGTCTTCAATCCATTGAATGTGCGCGATCCTAATCTTCCTCAGAGCGATGATGAGATAACAAGGCAGGATATGGAGATCGTGACCGTAAATTATCCACGCGTAGATGGCTCATCTTCAACCTTCCCGCTATCTATGTTGATTGGATGCCACTTTCTTCAGATACCCTGTGTTTGGAATGACTGGCTGGATGGAACCAGGCTCATGCTTCCCGAAGTGACCGATTATCAAGGGGCATTCCCGGAGATTAATCACCATGGCACGCATGGATCTTACGAGAACCTGATCAATCGTAAGGCGGATTTGATCTTGGTAGCCCGGCTTCCCTCCACTGATGAATTAAACCTGGCGCGGCTGCGCGGTGTCCAGTTAGAGGCTGTTCCGATCGCCCTGGATGCCTTTGTGTTCGTTTTAAATAC
>DAOVXM010000009.1 GCA_030636125.1 Chloroflexota bacterium
AGTTTTACTTTTGTCTGAGATTCGAACTGTGGGTCAGGATGTTTAATGCTGACGATGGCGGTAAGACCCTCACGGGTATCATCGCCGGTGAAATTCGGATCTGAGTCTTTTAACAAGCCGCTGCGGCGAGCATAGTCGTTGACTGTGCGGGTCACCGCTGCGCGCAGGCCGGTGAGGTGTGTTCCTCCATCGATAGTGTTGATGGTATTGGCAAAAGCATAGACCGACTCGGCGTACGCATCGGTATATTGGATCGCCGCGTCAATAGTAATGCGGTCCACATCCTTCTCCATATGGACAACAGGATGAAGCACAGTACGATTACGGTTTAGATAACGCACAAAGGAAGTGATGCCCCCTTCAAAATAAAAGGTCATCTGGCGATCGGTACGCTCATCCAAAAACACAATCGTTACGCCACGGGTGACGAAAGCCATTTCTCGGAAGCGCTGCACCAATGTCTCATAACGATAATCCAAAGTTCCCGTGAAAATTTCCGGGTCATACTTAAAGGTAATCCAGGTACCCGTTTCTTTTGGATTTGTTTTACCGGTCACTTTGACTGGGCCGGTGGGATAGCCGCGCTGGTATCGCTGGGTGTGAATCTTTCCATCCCGCCGGACTTCCACTTCACACCATTCCGAGAGAGCATTGACCGCAGAAACACCCACACCATGCAGACCACCGGACACTTTGTAACTACTTCCCCCGAATTTGCCCCCTGCGTGTAGTACAGTCATCACCACTTCCAACGCAGGTTTCTGCATCTGGGGATGTATATCTACTGGGATACCGCGACCATTATCAATTACAGTGACACTGCTATCTGGATGAATAATCACCTCGATCCGGTCGCACGATCCAGCTAAAGCTTCGTCGATGGAATTATCAACTACCTCATATATTAGATGATGCAAAGCTTTGACGTCTGTACCACCAACATACATGCCAGGACGGCGCCTAACCGCTTCTAGCCCTTCCAAGACCTGAATATCTTTTGCATCATATGAATATGTGTTTATATCAGCCACAAATAACCTCCAAGCGTCGGAATCCTAAATTTTACCAATTGTCCTAACGCTTCATTACATATAAGTTTCGTCACTACTCATTCATAGGCAGGGTAAGCGTCAGCCTGAGCAGTAACAAATTTTAATCTATAATCCGTAATCTACCTTAAGCAGTTCTTAAGCAAATTTTTATCTTTTGAATTAAATTGTTGATGAGGATAGTTCCGCCTGTTTAAGAACCCAATTTACCCAACGATCTGCGTCGCGATAATAAACAAAACTGGCCGCGAGTAAACTGGATGTAACCAGCGCATGACCGGCAATTCCAATCAATGTCAACCATGAATCCTCATTCGGTGTACTCCAAAGCATATCGAGTGCTTCGCTGATCAGGATAATACTTAAGAAAAACAGGGCTGTCTTCGGCAGCGTCATGCGGGTCAGACGTACACTTTTCCGGACAGATTCCCACATCTTGTTCTGGTTGACAAATATGCCGTGGACAGAGAATAATAAGGGAAAAAGCATCCAGAGGATGAAGCCCCCCAATAAAAATATACCTATCTGGCCCACAGCTAACCCACTCAACGAAATTGCCGTGATGAAACAACTGCTAGGAATGCTGATGGCGATGATTACCACAACCCAGAAAACCGCCAGCAAAAAGACTTGCACTATCGTCCAGGGCCACCGATTAAACGCTTGTCGCCAATGAATCTCTCCAAATAGCGAGACCTGCGCTACGATCATAAAAAAGAATGTGCCGATAACTAGGCCGATCAGGGTCAATAAAAATATCAACCCCACCACGGCTCCCATGGAAGAGACCTCCCACATGGATGGCGTCCCAAGGGGTATTTCTATTGGTTGGCTGGATGCCATCAGGCTGGGTACTCCAACTGGGTAGGAACGCAGAAATGAAAATATATTTAACCGCTCGGCTACGATCACCCAAACCCCCTGGGCATATTGCATCGCCTCCACCATCTCGGGTGCATCCATCCCTGGCAACGAGAACATTTGCTCGAGAACACGCTTAAGCAGCCTCTCCAATCTCAAGTGCGGTCCCAACCAGAGGTATAAGTCCATAACGATTGGAATTATGATTAAACCCACATGGCTGGTTACTGCGTCAAAACCAGCCCTCAGGGAAATTATCAAGCTGGGAGGAGCAGGCAAAACTTGGTCATTAGCCGTTTTCATACCCAGTAAATTGTACCATACGGGCGTTTTTTGAATTAAGACAATTTGACATTTTTTTTATTTATGCTAGACTTATAAAATGTTCTGCCGGATCGAATTTACTTCGGAGCCATACCACCCATCAAAATCATATCAAGCATTTTATTGACCGTTACCAAAACAAATTAGTTCTGTTCGAATCCCAGGCGAGGCATGACTGGTTCATGGCAGTTCTTTGTGAGAATAACCCCGAGCTAGGTTATCGCTTAATGCGTAACTAAGCGGCTGATTTGGGGTTAAAAATACGCAGCACCAACATGCGCATCCGAGCAGATATCTTGCACGATCAAAAACATAAATAACCAGTAACACAAAAGAGAGCCGGTACATTATAAAATAATTCACTATAGTACTTGACCATACCGCTTCTTCTCGGTAAAATCCCCTAGTTAAGCGATGGCAAGTACAGCATAGGAATATCGAATATCTGGGGGAAAATCGGGCGAGAGAAGAACGCTGGAACCTTCTCCCTATGCTGGTGTATCCGGTCTATAAACAAAGGAGGTGGAATGATCAGAGATAATTTTGGGTTAGCTCTTTACACCATTCGTTTTCGATCGAAATCCAGTTAATCTCACAGAGGAGAGAGGAAGATGTCTAAAAAACTACTTGTTTTAATCCCCCTATTAGTAATCGCCAGTATAGCACTGGTATCATGCCAGCAAGCAGCGACCTTTGAGTGCGAAGACACATTAGGTTGCGTCACATATGCAGCGGATGAACCCATCCGCATCGCCTCCGCGCTCGTGATCTCTGGCCCGAACACAGACCTGGGCACCGACTCGCAGTACGGTGTGGAAATCGCCATCGATATGCGCGGCCAGGTTGCCGGGCACTATGTTGAGTTGCAGGCGGAAGACGATGGCTGTAGCGCCGAAGGTGGTCAGGCAGCCGGTCAGAAGATCGTCTCAGATCCCACCATCGTCGGTATTGTCGGCACCAGTTGCTCCGGCGCGGGCGTCCCCATGTCGGAGGTTGTTTCTGAGGCCGGTTACGCCATGGTCTCCCCCTCCAACACTTCCCCCATGCTGACAGACCCAGAACAAGCCTGGAACCCCGGGTACCTGCGCACCGCCCACAACGACGAGATTCAGGGCGCTGCCATGGCTGACTATGCTTATAACGTTTTGGGCGTTCGCAAGGCTGCCCTGGTGCATGACGGCGACCCTTACACCTCCGGTTTGGTCAACGCTTTCGGACCTTCCTTTGAGGAGTTTGGTGGCGAGGTCGTTGAGCTGACCGCCGTCAACAAGGGCGATACCGATATGCGCCCGGTGCTGACTTCGATTTCAGCTAAAGAACCGGATTTCCTGTACTACCCACTCTTCACCGCGGAGTGCGCCTTCATGACCCAGCAAGCTGGAGAAGTTGCCGGCCTGGAGAACGTCATCCTGGCATCCGCTGATGGTTGCTTGTCCGCCGCGGCAGCCGAAGCCATCGGTGATGCCGGTGAGGGCATGTACTTCTCCGGCCCGGATCTTTCATTCTCCGGTGGTATCTACCAAGATTTTTTGGCCAAGTACCAGGAAAATTATGGAACGGAACCGCTATCCGTCTTCCACGCCCACTCCTTCGATGCCGCCAACATGATCTTTGACTGCGTCGATAAGGTCGCGGAAAAAGAAGACGATGGCACCATCCATATCGGCCGCCAGGCACTGCGCGACTGCCTGTACGCCACTTCTGGCTTTACTGGGATCACCGGCACACTCACCTGCAACCAGTACGGGGACTGCGCCGATCCCCAGATTTCGGTGTCCGAACTGCAGAGCGGTGAGTACGTCCGCATCTGGCCCTAGTCCATGACAGAAAATTTCCAAGTCATAGATTAGTCACCTAACAGGGGATGGTCCCTGGGAAATCCCCAGGGGACCATCCCCGATTTTTAATGTAGGAGAGGAGCCATGCTTCGACGCTTCCAAGACCTGGACTGGATCGGACTGGCGCTTTGGGTCTTTCGCGCTGTTATTATTGTCCTGGTCATCTGGGGGACGATCGCCACGATTATAGATAACCCGTATTCCAGGCGCCAGTGGACCGACATCGTCATATTCGGTATTGCCCAGGGGAGTATGTATGCGCTCATCGCCATTGGATATACCCTGGTCTATGGCGTATTGTTTATGATCAACTTTGCCCATGGCGAATTTTTTATGTCGGGCATAATGACCGCCACCGTCTTTATAGCCACACCGTTGGCTGCCTCCGGTTTTCTCGACCGGCAGCCCATTCTTAGCCTGTTGATCATCGCCATCGTTGCGATGACCGTCTCAGTGGGGATTGCTCTGCTAACCGAACGTGTTGCCTACCGGCCTCTAAGAAAAGCGCCGCGCCTGGTGCCTCTGATCACTGCCATCGGCGCTTCATTCTTCTGGCAATACTTCTTCGCTGGTTTGTATGGTTCGCAGGTTGTCCCCTTTCCTGTACCGGAACAACTGAAAGGTACTGTCTCAATGTTAGGGACAGAGGTTCTGAAAACCCACTTGCTGGTAATCGTAACCACGGTTGTAATGCTCATTGGACTCAATTTCTTTATTATACGCACTAAAACCGGAAAATCCATCCGCGCCGTTGCTGAAGATAAAGATGCCGCGGCTTTGATGGGCATTAACGTCGACCGAGCGGTTTCCATCACTTTCGCCACGGGAGCGGCCATGGCTGGCGTAGCAGGTCTGCTCTTTGCGGTGGTCTTCCGCCAGGTTCATTTCTTTATGGGTTTCTTCCCTGGCATCAAAGCCTTCACCGCCGCCGTATTGGGCGGCATCGGCAGCATACCCGGGGCTGCCGTCGGGGGTTTGGTCCTGGGTTTGATCGAATCCATCGGCCCGAGCCTGTTCCTGGAGGGGTTAGGCATTCCAGCCCCCCACCAGTTGAAAGATGTGATTGCTTTTGTCATGCTCGTGCTTGTCCTTATCTTCCGACCGCAGGGTATCATGGGCGAACGGCTATCCGAGAAGAAAGCTTAAGAGGGACTGCCATGAATGCATCTACACGCACTGACTTTCGTATCCCGCTTCGCTATGGATTGCTCGCGGGGGTAGTCTCGCTCAGCGTGAGCGTGATCGGCATGGTGGAGCTTTTTGGGCAGCGTGACCTGATCGCCGGAGTAATCACGCTGGGCCAGGTGATCCTGTTTGCAGCTCCGGTAACGTTGAGCTACATGACAGCCAGCAAAGCGCCCTCCGGTAGAAGTGGTATCGCCTTGCTGTACGGATTTCTCACCGGCTTTTTCGCTGCCCTGCCGCTCTTCGGGCTGATATGGCTGAATGAAGCCGTGAACCTGCGCCAATTTCTACCAAATGTATCACCAGCCTTGATGGAGATTTTGACCTTCGGTCAAGGACCGATTTTGGGCAGCCTGATCCTGTTGGGAGTCTCAAGCCTGCTGGGGTTGCTCGCGGCAGGCATGCGCCTGATGCCAGGCCGCTACCGCGAACCCATCTTGAGTGGCCTGCTGTGGGTCTTCATCATCGGCATGTTCTCCGAGATTCTGAACGAAAGAATACGGGCCTTTTTCGGACCTGGTTTTACCAGGGTGATCTTCGTTTCTAAGGCCATGCGTCCAGGCGTCGCCCTGGGGGTCTTTATTATCGCCACTGCTTTTTCAGCCTTATGGCGGAGCCGCGGTGGTCGCGTCAAGCAACGGCTGACTTCAACAAGAGCCTTAAAAGGGGGCAGGTCTCGCTGGGCCGGGATTACTTTAGTGATCAGTCTCCTGCTTCTTTTACCGCTGATGCTTGGCACTTATTTATCCGAAGTCGTAAACAATGTGTTAATTTTCGCCTTGATGGGCTTCGGGCTGAATATAGTGGTCGGATTCGCCGGGCTACTCGACCTGGGCTACGTGGCTTTCTTCGCCATCGGCGCCTACACCATGGGCTTGCTGACCTCCGGGGGAGATGTAGGCATCGCGGGGATGTCCTTTTGGGTCGCCGTCCCTATCTGCGTCGCGGTCGCCGTGCTGGCTGGTATCCTGCTCGGCGTCCCCGTCTTGCGCATGCGCGGCGACTATCTGGCCATCGTTACGCTTGGCTTCGGTGAGATGATCCGTATCCTGGCCCTCTCGGACTTGTTGGGACCTTACATCGGTGGGGCTCAGGGCATCCTGCAAATCCCCAAACCAACGATCTTTGGAAATGCGCTGATAAGACCGGATAGATTTTATTATATCATCCTGGTTGGTGTCCTGATCGCAGCATTTGTGTCCTACCGCCTGGCAAGCGCGCGCCTTGGACGCCAGTGGATGGCGTTGCGCGAGGATGAAGATGTCGCCGAAGCGATGGGCATCAACCTGGTCAGCACCAAACTACTGGCTTTCGCCATTGGCGCCGCCTTTTCTGGACTGGCGGGAGCCATCTTCGCCAGCAAATTAACCTCCATCTTCCCACATAGCTTCAACCTCTTGATCTCGATCAATGTATTGTGCCTGATCATCGTCGGGGGGATAGGCAGCTTACCAGGTGTGGTGGTTGGAGCGTTCTTCCTGGTCGGCTTGCCAGAACTGCTGCGTGAGTTCGCCGAATATCGCTTGCTGATGTATGGCGCTTTGCTGATTGTAATGATGCTCGCCAGGCCGGAAGGGATCTGGCCTTCAGCCGTGAGAAAACGCGAACTCCACATACATGATGACGAGGATTTTGAGGATTATTCTGAAACGGCGGCTCCACGAGCAGAAACCCGCGAACCTCTTCCTGGTCCGCCTCACCTGTAAGGAAAAGGCTTGTATAAATTATTCCACTATAGAGGATACATACCATGTCCATCTTAACTGCCACAGGAGTCACCAAACGCTTCGGCGGGTTGGTAGCGGTTAACAATTATGACTTCGAGATCAATGAAGGGGCTATCGATAGCATTATCGGCCCCAATGGAGCGGGGAAGACCACCTTCTTCAATTGTGTGACAGGCTTTTATCAGGCAGATGAAGGCGATTTGTTGTTTAATGGTCAACGGCTCAACGGACGTTCTCCAGACAAGATCACCCGCATGGGTATCGCCCGTACCTACCAGAATATCCGCCTGTTCCCTGCCATGACCGCCATTGAGAACATATTGGTAGGAGGACACACCAGGTTGAAGACTAGCTGGCCTTCAGCCATTTTCCGCACCTCTCGATACAAACAGGAGGAGCAGGAAGCCGAAGAAGAAGCCCGCCGGCTACTGCGTTTTGTGGGGTTGAGCGGAATGGGAGACCAACTGGCCCGCAACCTGCCCTATGGCGCGCAGCGTAGGTTGGAAATTGCGCGCGCCCTGGCCAGCGAGCCTAAGCTGCTTTTATTAGATGAGCCTACCGCCGGTATGAACCCGCAAGAATCTGCTGAGATGATGCACTTTATCGAGCACTTACGAGATGAGCTGGGTATCACGATATTGCTTATCGAGCACGATATGCGTGTCGTGATGGGCATCAGCGAGAGTATCTCTGTGCTGGACTTTGGAACAAAGATCGCCGAGGGGACGCCTGAGGAAATCCAACGTAATCCAAAGGTAATTGAAGCTTACCTGGGACGCGGTGCCGCGACCGGCCTCGAGCAAGCATCCACCGCGGCAACCGCTTAAAAAGAGAGAACGACCATGGCAATGCTTGAAGTCAACGACATCCACGCCTACTATGGTAATATCCACGCCCTAAAAGGTGTCTCCCTGACCGTCGAAGAAGGAGAAATCGTTTCGTTGATCGGGGCCAATGGGGCTGGAAAAACCACCACCTTACGATCCATCAGCGGATTGATGCCTCCTCGCCAGGGAACCATCACCCTGGAAGGGGAAGACCTTTCTCCATATAAAGCGCATGAAATTGTTTATAAAGATGTATCCATGGTGCCAGAAGGACGCGGCATCTTCGCCAGGTTAACCGTGTCAGAAAACCTGGATATGGGCGCCTTTTCACGGCAGGATAAAGATGCAATCAGCCAGGATCTGGAGCGTGTCTTCACCTTATTTCCCAGGCTGAAAGAGCGCCGTACGCAGGTTGCGGGGACTCTATCCGGAGGTGAACAGCAAATGCTGGCTACCGGTCGGGCCCTGATGGCGCATCCCCGTCTGCTCTTGATGGATGAGCCATCTATGGGATTAGCCCCGGTTCTGGTAGAAGATATTTTCGATACCATCCTGGAGATCAACAAAGAAGGCACCACCATTCTGCTGGTAGAGCAGAATGCTACCATGGCTTTATCTGTTTCAAATCGTGGTTATGTTTTACAGACTGGTGAGATCGTATTGCACGACACTGCAGACAACCTCCGTGAAAACGAGATGGTGCAAAAGGCTTACCTGGGAATCGAGTAGGCTCAGGAATCAAATTTTATAAGAGCGCAGGTGTGTCAGCTCGCGAGCCTGTGCTCTTTTGTTACCTAAAATATCTCAGGACATATCCAAAAATTTGGTGTGCGCGGGTGCGTACACCCTCACACACCTGTTTTTTAGTATTCTCCTTAGACGCAGGAGGTTACCATGAAAAAAAGCAGCGATGTCATCGTTATCGGGGGAGGAATCAACGGGGTGAGTATAGCTTATCACCTGGCAAAACGCGGCGCAAGCGTTACCCTTCTTGAAAAAAACTTCATTGGAGGCGGCCCTTCAGGGCTCTCCAGCGCCATTGTTCGGCAGCATTACTCCAACCCTGTGACAGTTCGTATGGCGCTTGAATCCTTACGCACCTGGCAAAACTTCTCCGACGTGGTGGGGGGCGAAGCTGTCTTCACCCAAACCGGCTTCCTGATTGGTGTGCGCCCCAAGGATGTAACCGGCTTACAAGCCAATATTGCCATGCAGCGATCACTGGGCATTGATACTATTTTTGTGACACCACAAGAACTGCAAGACTTGGAGCCGCAATCAGACATCTCCGGTCTGGGAGGCGCGGCCTATGAACCCGAAAGTGGTTACTGCGATCCGGTAGGTGCGGTGACAGGCTTTGCTAAGGCAGGAGAAAGCTTGGGTACCAAGGTGCGATCAGGTGTCAAGGTGACCGGCTTAAAAGTTGAGAAAAAGAGAATTGTAGGTGTGGAAACAGATCATGGTCACCTATCGGCTGGGGCGGTGGTAGTTGCGGCTGGTCCATGGAGCAAATTTTTATTGCATAAAATCGGAGTAGAGCTGCCCATCGTCACCGCTCGTGTGAAAGTCGCTCTTTATAAACGCCCGCAGGATTTCGATCGTCACCGCATTTGGGCAGATCTCATCTCCCAAGTCTACTGGCGTCCGGAGACCGGCGGTTTGACCCTGGTCGGATCAATTTCGCCGGAAGAAGAAACACATGACACAGTAGCTGATCCAGATAACTTTAATGAGAAAGTATCTCTAGAGACCATATCAAGCTTCGCAGAACGAGTCGCCCATCGTTATCCCGCCATGGAGCGCAGCCATTTAGCCAGCAGTTACGCCTCTCTTTATGACATGACACCTGATTGGCATCACATATTGGACGCCATCCCCACAGTAGAAGGTTTATATCTTTGCGCTGGTAGCAGCGGCCATGGTTTCAAACTAGCTCCATCTGTCGGGGCAATGATGGCTCGATTTGTCTTGGATGGCAAAGGACCTGAAGATGATATTAACCTGTTCTCCTGGGATCGTTTCGCCAGCGATAAACTGGTGCGAAGCCAATATCAGTACAGCATCCTTGCATAAGAAAAGCTTGTACATCGATTAATAGAAAGTGCGATATGTCCTTTCCAAAATCAGCCGAAATAATCATTATCGGTGGTGGTGTGATGGGAGCCAGCATTGCCTACCACCTGGCAACGCGCGGCCAAAAAGACATCCTCCTGCTTGAAAAAGAGGATTTCTTCGGGCAGGGTGCAACCGGACGCTGCGCCGGAGGGGTGCGTTACCAATTTGCCACGCAGGTCAATATCCGCCTATCGCTGAAGAGCTTGCCTATGCTGGAACGCTTTGAAGCGGAAATCGGGCAAGCTATCGATTTCCGTCGCAGCGGTTATATGTTTATGCTCACCCGCCCTGAGGATATCCCTATCTTCCAGAACAACCTTAAGCTCCAAAACAGCCTGGGTGTCCAAACCGAGTGGCTGGAGGGAGATGAGATTCGCCAGCACCTGCCCATGATGCATATCGAAGACGTCTTGGCGGGGTCATTCAACCCAAGCGAGGGCATTGTCGATCCCAACAGCGTGGTGATGGGTTATATCAATGCTGCCCAACGCTTGGGAGTCCAGGCACTCAACAGTGTAAACGTCACGGGATTACAAGTTAATGGTGGCAAGATATCCGCGGTTGAGACAAGTGAGGGAGACATAGCTACCCCTGTTGTCTTCAACGCCGCCGGTCCCTGGGCAGGGCTGGTTGGCCATATGGCCGGAGTGGATATTCCCATCACACCCCTCCGCCGCCAGATGTTCACCACAACGCCATTACCAGGTATCCCCGCCGACTTTCCTTTCGTAATCGATTTTGCGCAATCGCTGTACTTCCACCGCGAAGGGCTGGGGTTACTGATCGGCATGTCCAATCCAGACGAGAAACCCGGATTCGATCAGAACTTGGACCCAGTTTGGGAGCTGGTCAACCTGGAAGCCGCCGCTGCCAGGTTACCTCTGCTTGAAGGCGCCAGCCTGGTATCACATTGGGCTGGTCTGTATGAGGTTACGCCTGATGCACATCCCATTTTCGGTAAGACCGCGCTGGAGGGCTTTTATGTTTGTGCTGGTTTCTCTGGCCACGGTTTCATGCATGGTCCTGTCGCCGGGAAGCTGCTGGCTGAGGTTCTTCTGGATGGTGAGGCACATAGCGTTGATGTCTCCATGCTTGATCTCGCCAGATTTGAACAGGGACGGCTCATTCAGGAGTACAATGTTGTCTGATTATCAGGTGTTACACGGTTGGTGAGGATAGCTCTTATGATTAGGAATAACCGTTCAGGCAAGAATCCGATATAGGTTTTATAATTGAGGCCTTATGCCATCTGCAGAAATTATTACCATTGGAACCGAAATCCTGCTGGGTGAAATTGTGGATACCAACGCCCGATTCTTAGCCCGCACCCTGCGCGATGTCGGCATAGATCTATACCGCAAAACAACTGTTGGCGATAATCCTACTCGCATCGCCCAAGCCATCCAGGGTTCATTACAACAATGTGAAATTGTGATCACAACTGGTGGTCTTGGCCCCACCGTTGATGACCCAACTCGCCAGGCAGTCGCCTTAGCGATAGGCGTGGAGAACGAATTTCGGCCCGAGCTTTGGGAGCAAATCCAGGCTCGCTTCCGCAGGTTCAACCGCCAACCCACTGAGAACAACAAACGCCAGGCTTATATCCCCAAAGGGGCAATCCCGGTTGAGAACCCGGTTGGTACAGCACCTGCCTTTATCGTGGAAGTAGGTGAAAGTTCCATTATTACCCTGCCCGGGGTCCCTCGCGAGATGAAATATTTAACCAAAAACGCCATCTTGCCCTACTTACGCCAGCGCTATCAACTTACTGGCATCATTAAGGCGCGCATTCTCCACACTGCCGGTGCGGGTGAATCACAGATAGATGACTTGATCGGTGATCTGGAAGAACTCAGCAATCCAACCGTCGGTCTGGCCGCACATTCCGGCCAGGTGGATGTTCGTATCACCGCTAAGGCCGATTCAGAAGCGCATGCCGACTCCTTGATCAAGCCTGTGGAGGATACAGTGCGCCAGCGCTTAGGCAACTGGGTATATGGTGCAGACCAGGACTCTCTCGAAGAATCTGCTTTATTAAGTGTTAAAAACAAAGGCTGGACCTTGATCGCGATCGAGGCTGGATTGAATGGGAACTTGGTCCGGCAGTTGGCTGCCGCGCAGGGTCCCTTCTTAGGAGGTGAGGTTCTAACCAGGACCCCTTCACCCGAAGAACTGCATGACATCACCCAATCTTATTGCCAGACAAGCGGGGCTGACGTTGGTGTAGGAGTGGCCATATACCCTGGCAAGGATGCTCAAGATGTACACCTGGTATTGATCACGCCGGAGGGGACCCAGCATTACACCCGTCCATATGGAGGCCCGCCGGGTAACGCACCCCACTGGGCTCTGCATCACAGCCTGGATATGGTCCGTAATCTATCTTAGTGTTCCGTCAAATGTGATTATTTAGTAAGAATATATTGTAGCCGGAACACTTTAAGCTTTGTCAAGGGTATAGTAACCTGGATTTCGAATGAAACTTTCATCCTTGACAAAGCACTAGTCCCGATTGATTTTACACACGTTTTTCAACATCTAGAGAAAGGACAGTTAGTGACCCAAAAAGTTGACATATTACTCACCAATGCCATCGTCCTGACAATGGACGAAGACCTCAACCAATACGAATCAGGTGCGCTCGCCATCGAGGGCGATACTATCATCGCCGTAGGACCCGAAGCCCAACTACTGAAAGAGTATACTGCCAGCGAGTCCATCGACTGCGGGGGTAAGGTGTTAATGCCCGGTTTGATTAACGCCCATACACACGTACCGATGACATTATTACGCGGATTAGCCGATGATCTTCGCTTGGACGTATGGCTTTTGGGGTACATGATGCCGGTCGAGCGTGAGTTCGTCTCGCCGGAATTCGTCCGGCTAGGCACCCAGATCGCCTGTGTAGAGCTGATCAGGAGTGGTGTGACCTGCTTCGCGGATATGTATTATTTCGAAGAAGAAGTAGCGCGCGCAACTGCAGAAGCCGGGCTGCGGGCGATCTGCTCCCAAACCGTGATGAAGTTCTCCGCTCCGGATGCCCCATTTTTTGAGGAATCGCTGGCCGCGGCGCGTGATTACATTCAACGCTGGAAGGGACACCCTTTGATTGAACCCTCCGTCGCTCCCCATTCCCCATATACCTGCACTGAAGACATTCTAAGAGCAACTGCTGAGCTGGCTGTAGAGTTTGACGTTACTCTACATACCCATATAGCGGAAACCGCCCAGGAGGTCGAGAATTCTCGTGATGAACATGGCATGCCCGTAGTTCCTTACGTCAAGAAACAGAATTTATTCGACGCGAAGGTGCTCGCCGCACACTGTGTTCATGTAGATGAAGGGGAAATTCATACGCTGTCACATCACAACGTTGGTGTCGCTCATAACCCTTCATCTAACCTCAAGTTAGCCTCGGGTTTTGCCCCTGTCAGCAAGATGATTGAATTAGGAGTGAATGTGGGCATCGGCACGGATGGTCCTGCCTCCAACAATGACCTGGATATGCTCGAAGAGGTGCGCCTGGCCACATTTGTTGCCAAGGGTTCCAGCGGCGATCCCACTGCTCTACCGGCCGCGACAGCCCTCAGCATGGCTACCCGTATGGGCGCACAGGCTCTGCATATGGGACACCTGACCGGTTCGTTGGAACCAGGAAAGCGCGCTGATCTGATCTTAGTGGACCTCTCCCCCCTGCATAACTCTCCACGTTTTAAACGCGACCCGAACGGCGTCTATGCCCAACTGGTTTATGCTGCAAATTCCAATGATGTCACCGATGTTATGGTCAACGGGCAATGGCTGATGCGCTCTCGCCAGTTGACCACTCTGGATGAAAGCGGATTGTTGGCCAAAGCCGAAGACTACGCCCGTCGCATTGACGCATTTCTTATCGAGCGCGAGCAGTCCGTGCAGTCGAAGCTTATCGCCATAGGTGAAACCACTGAAGTGGAGAGCTTTGAGGTGCAAGCCAAGGTACGCATCGATGACCCCGATCATGTGCTTGCCTCACTGGAGAAACCCGGATTGGAAATCCTGCGCCACAGGCATTACCACGAGTATGACACCTATTTCTCGTTCGAAGATCCGAAACAGGGCTACTTGCGCTACCGGGAAGATGAATATATCGATGAAAAGGGAGAGGTCAGCAATGCACGTTACAGGTTAACCCTGATAGGTCCAACCAGCGAACGTCATTTCCCCAGCGATGTATTGCTCTCACGCAGTCGCTACATCGCACCTGCGATCCACAGTCTGCGCTTTTACCGCGAATACTTCAAACCCAGCGCAGAAACATTCATAGAAAAAGACCGTTTACGCTGGCGGGTGCTATTCCAGGGAACCGAATTTTATATCAACCTCGATCGGGTAGACACCCCCGATTTGGGGACCTTCCTGGAAGTGAAGAGCCGCACTTGGAGTTTACGTGATGCTGAAAATAAGGCTATATTAGGCACAGAACTGATCGAGTTTTTGGGTGCTTCCCCTGAAGAATCCGAGATACAAGATTATATTGAGATTGTAGAGAAAGAGTAGCCAGCACAGGCATGGAATCTCCCCTTGAATTCGCCAATCAACTCGCCCTGCAGACCGGAGAGCTTTTATTAGATTTCTATCAGAACGATGGCAGGCACGCCAGAACAAAGCTCGACCGTTCAGTGGTCACTGAAGCGGATATCGCTGCGGATCG
This sequence comes from Chloroflexota bacterium, assembly GCA_030636125.1. The sequence goes on from DAOVXM010000009.1 coordinate 14,617, forward strand.
TTTCATTTCCCAATCCATCCAGGAATCTTTTCCGAACGCTATACTTCTCAGCGAAGAATTAAAACCACGCCTGTCCCCTGAGGCTTCCAGAGCGCTCTGGGTTATTGACCCACTAGATGGCACCACCAATTTTAGCCTGGGCCTGCCCACCTGGGGCGTCTCGATCGCCCGCCTGGTAGATGGATGGCCTGAGATCGCTGCCCTGAACTTTCCTCTGCTCGGCGAGGGGTATCAAGCCCAACGCGGCCAGGGTGCTTATCTCAACGGCGAACCCATCCATGTTAAGCCTCCCATCCCAGACCAACCCGCGGCGTTTTTTTCTTGCTGCAGTCGCACCCATAGAAAATATACCGTCATGGTGCCCTACAAGCCGCGCATCCTCGGATCGGCTGCTTATGGCCTGTGCACCGTCGCCCGCGGCATCGCCGTTCTGGGATTTGAAGCCACCCCAAAAATATGGGATATCGCCGCGGCCTGGTTGCTGGTCACGGAAGCGGGCGGTGTGATTGAAAGCCACGCTGGTGCCAACCCCTTCCCTCTGGTGCCGGGTACAGATTACAGCCAGCGTGATTTCCCTACTTTGGCAGCTGCTACCCAGGAGCTAGTGTCGCGAGCCCGGAAGCAAATAATTCCGAAAGAGAAGTAATACCCTTTTACCTTATTTACCCTGTATACCTGTATACTCTGTATACTTAATAATCCTTCCCACAAACAAAAGGAGAGACACATGCAATATCGTTATCTGGGATCATCCGGACTGAAAGTCTCAGCCCTATCTCTGGGCGCTTGGGTCACTTATGGTGAGCAGGTGGGCGATGAGATCGCTAACCAATGTATGTCAGCCGCTCATGAGGCAGGAGTCAACTTCTTCGATAATGCCGAGGCCTACGCAGGTGGCCAGGCTGAAATCGTGATGGGCAACGTGATCAAGAAGGCCGGCTGGGTGCGCTCCGACCTGGTAATCTCAACCAAGATCTTTTGGGGTGGGGACGGTCCTAATGATAGCGGTCTATCGCGCAAACACATCCTGGAGGGCACAGACGCTGCCCTGGGACGCTTGCAGATGGATTACGTAGACCTGATCTTCTGCCACAGGCCCGATCTGCACACGCCTATCGAAGAGACCGTCTGGGCAATGAATCATGTCATCAACCAGGGCAAAGCTTTTTATTGGGGCACCAGCGAGTGGAGTGCCCAACAGATCATGCAAGCCTACGCGATTGCCCGCCGTGAGCACTTGATTCCACCTTTGATGGAGCAGCCCCAGTACCATATGTTCCACCGCGCGCGTGTTGAGGTGGAATATGCCCATCTTTATAAGGAAATCGGCTTGGGGACGACCGTCTGGAGCCCACTGGCCAGCGGGATCCTGACCGGTAAGTACAACCAGGGGATGCCTGAAGGCACACGTGCCACCCTGGAAGGATACGAGTGGTTACGGAAGATATTTGAGAATGAAGAAGCTCAACGCAGGATAAAGAAAGTTGGGCTTATGATGCCGATCGCAGAAGAGCTCGGCTGCTCCATGGCGCAGCTAGCCCTGGCCTGGCTCCTGAAGAACCCCAATGTCAGCACGGTCATCACCGGCGCTTCCAGGGCCGAGCAGGTGACCGAGAATATGAAAGCGCTCGAAGTGGTCAATAAATTAACCGACGATGTCATGCAGCGTATCGAGGGAATCTTGGATAATAAACCAGAGGCAGAGCAAGATTTCCGCTAATACGAAACGATTTCACCCAATCTCTCCCAGGCTTGCTGCTCCTTATCGGCAATCACCAACATGGGTGTGGTGATCTTTGGCAGCATTACTGCAGGGTCGTTGGCTTCAGCAGCCTCCTTGAACATTTCAGCAACCTGCTGCCATTGATCTCCGATATCTCGCATTAGCTCACTAACTTCCATCAGTCGTCCGTCCCCAATGATACTGGCCGCCTCCGCCAGGAATCGCCCATACATATAACGGAAAATCCCGCCACCTGTTCCGCCGATGGCATCAATAAAAATATAAATATTAAAGCAGGTCCAGCGCAGCTCTTCTTCATCCATGCTCTCTGGCCATTTGAGGGTCCGCGCCGCCGCTTTACGGATGCCTTTTACCCCTAGATTGCTGATCGGAGGCTCAATCATATCCAGTGTCACTTCGCGTATCGCATCTAGGGTCTCTTCAGGTTTCGGGGGGTGCGCTTTGCTAAAGTCAAAGGTGTACCATTTATGTTTAGGTGGAAATGGTTTGTACTGTGAGCCGCGCGCTTGGGCCAGGGTTTCTAAAGTGACTGGATGTAGTTCTTTATCCCTATCAGCGATTAGTACCAGCTGGCGCTCGGGATCATACCCGCCAACAGCTACGATATGAGCCCCAAAGTGATAACCTTCAGGTAGATCTAAATAAGGCAAGTAGCCCATATCCACTTGAAGCATCACTGGCTCGCCGCGTTGCAACAATTCGACCAGGGATTTTTCTGCTTTTCGCTTGCTTGAGGTACGGAATGATTCAACCAGAACACCGGTTCGTCTTCCTGCGGTCTTCTCCATTCCTTCTTGACCCGGTCGCTCCAAATTAGCCCTGCCCCCATAAAAAGGTATCGTCCCTTTCATATGCCAATAGATAAACCCCACCCCAGCGCCCAAACCCAATAACATCTCTTCGCAAATGGGATATCCATAAAACTCATAGATATGTTTCATAGAACCGGTATAGCAGTGCTGCGTCTCAAAGGATTTAAATCCTGGTATCGGCTTATTCGCCATCACACCCTCCCCGACTGTCTGAATGCATGCCTAGAATAAGAAGTATCAACCTTACCTCTCTCTCACCGGCTGGCGGATCACGGTTTTGAGCTTCTCCGGCGCTGTCCGGCGTGGATCTCCCAGGTAGACCTCGTGATGCTTGCCATTGGGCTCATAACCTACATCCTTAATAAAGGCATGCATCTGGGAAATCATCGGTCCTTCATCGGCGTACGCACCGATATACATGATCTGCACAGCCAAACCTTCATGGTAGGTTTCCAGGCGCAGGCGCTCTAGCGCAGGGACGCCTTTCTTTCGTTTTACCTCTGGACGCAACGTCTCGACCAATTCAGAAGTCACCTGCTCCGGCTGCATGATCATCATCGTCCACAGCCATTCATCCTTGGCATCCGGGCTGAAGGTGGACATATCCTGCGCCCACCACAAACCTTCCAATGGTGGCACTACATAATCAAATCCCTGCCCTTTGAGGGCGAATTTGATCGAGTACGACATGGCGTATAGCGCCTCCACAACCTCCTGGTAATCGGGGTTGTTGTTGGGGTCGCCCTGCCCATCAATTTTCAAGAAATTCATCGCTGGCACATCCACAAAAGTGAATTCCTTCTTGGAAGGGTTATATAGGTGCTTCATCGCTTTTTTAAAGTCAACTTTAGTCATTTTGAGCCTCCAGTTGTTTAATGAACTTACTGATCCATTCACGCTCCGCCTCGATCATGGTCAGGCTGAAATCGAACATCGCTTCGACATGATCAGGCAGAGGGCGTTGCGCTTCCGCGCGTGCGCGGACATACTCATCTCGTTCAGTTAAGCGTTCGCGATACTGACGCAGGGCAGAAATCGCTTCGATTTTGGGTACACCCGGTAAATTAGCCAATCCAAGTTGTATTAACGGATAACAGTTTTGCGGCTCGGATAAGGCGCGCAATGACTCAGCGTGCCAAATTTCTCGGCCGGCTTGACTGACATGGTAAACCTTGCGGGCTGGCCCGCGCCCGGATGGTTTCTCCAGCCTGGCTTCGATTAAGCCAGCCCTCTCCAATTTTTTTAATAAATAGTAGATCGAGGAGAAGCCTACTTCAGTCCAATCGCGCATGCCACGCTGTTCTATCACCTGCTCGATTTCGTAACCGTGCCGCGG
>DAOVXM010000285.1 GCA_030636125.1 Chloroflexota bacterium
ACCGCGAAGACAAACAAGAAATAAGCTGCAAAAAAACCAAACAGGCTGAAGCCCAGCGTGTAGAACCCCGATCCTAGGGCCATCATAAGCATAGGTGAATATTTTTTCACCCGGCGGGTCACCCAGAATTGGAACAAGACTACGGTGATCGCCGAGGAAGTCAGTAAAAGACCGTAACCCTGTGGGGACACCCCGTGCACGTCACGTAAGTAAACTGAAAGCGTATTGTACATTTGAATGTAAACTACAAGCATCAGCATGGAGGTGAGGATGTACGCCATGAACAACCGGTCGGCGATTACTTTGCTTTAGCCAGCCAGTGTTTGGAGTATGGATTCCGTATCTTTATCCTCTTCTGCCTCGGGCATCGTTTCTGGGATCATGCGGTAGATGATCACTGCCGTTATAAGACTGCTTACGGCGTCCATCACGAATAGCAACAGGAATGAGCGCGCTGCCATTAACCCGCCGATGCTTGGCCCCACGATCCAGGCTAAGTTTCCTGCCACACGCATTACGCTAAATCCTTCAGCGCGCTTTTCTTCGGGCAGTATATCGGCGACCATCGCCTGCCATGCTGGTCCAGCGACATCCGACAGCAGTCCTACAACCACCGCAAGTATGTAGAATACATTCAGATTATCCACCAATCCCATCGTTACGCTGCTCAGGGCGCTGAACACCAAACCGAACAGTACTATCACCTTGCGCCCGAAACGATCAGCCAGCGCGCCACCCAGCAAGTTGCCCAGTAAACCTGAAAAAGAGAATATTCCGATCAACATCCCGGCCTGAGTCATGCCGACGTTGAACTTCTGGGTGATATAGAGGGCGAAGAAAGGGAAGATCAGGGTACCGCCGACACGGTCGACGAAACTGGCAACTACCAGGATCCAAAACCTGGGCGGGAATTCGTTGTAAGTGGATTTAAATTTATTCAGCATTTGTTTTTCTTAGGTCGAGAATGAAGAGTAGATTTAATAGAATTTTACACCCGCTTGTATATATTCTACCGGAAGCATTGATTAGGTCAACGCATAGCTGCAAGAGGGGTTGATAAATTAGGATTGGATTAGACCTACCCACACCCCTTGACTGAGATTGATTTATCATTGTATAAACCTATTGTTTCGTGACTAATAGTGAGCACTACCGGCGAAGGATGCCGCTGTGCTTTTTCATATCAGTATGACAGATTATCCAAAACGGGAGCAATTAATGATCCGAGTTGAGGGTTTGACCAAAGATTACGGACCACACCGGGCGATTGACGATTTGACTTTTAACGCAGAAGAGGGCGAGATCCTGGGGTTTCTCGGTCCTAACGGTGCTGGTAAAACGACAACGATGCGAATAATATGTGGTTACATGCCACCGACTTTGGGAAAAGCCGAAGTGAGCGGGTATGACGTCGTAGAACAGTCACTCGAAGTTCGCAGAAGAATCGGTTATATGCCTGAAACGGTACCACTATATCCCGATATGACCGTGTTTGATTATCTTAAATATATGGCAGACTTACGGCATCTGAAGAATGTGGAAGATCGCGTTGATGGTGTGATAGAAAAAATGAATCTAGAAAAGCGGTCGAGCAGCTATATATCCAGTCTTTCTAAAGGTTTGCGCCAACGAGTGGGATTAGCTCAAGCTTTAATCCACGATCCGGAAGTGTTGATCCTGGATGAGCCCACGATCGGTCTGGATCCAGCTCAGATTATTGAAGTGAGAAATCTTATCCGAGAGCTTGGTCTAGGGCACACCGTACTGCTTTCTACTCACATCTTATCTGAAGCCCAACAGGTCTGCAACCGGGTGATAATCATCAATAACGGTAAGATCGTCGCTGGGGACACACCTGAAAGACTGCAGGCGCGACTTACAGGTGCTCGGCGTGTTTCTGTTCAAGTGGGAGGAGACTCGGATGGCTTGGAAGAGGTGCTCAATAATATCCCAGGTATTGCACATATAAGTACGAATGTGGATGGGAATATTGAATTCGAAACGGTCCCAGGGCAGGAACCAAGACCAGAAGTTGCCAAGACAATCGTTTCTGCCGGATATGATCTGTTGGAAATGCGACCGGTGGGAATAAGTCTGGAAAACGTTTTCCTGCAATTAACGCGCGATGAACCCTCCCATCTAGAATCTCCAGAAGATGAGCCCATCGAAGATGAAGAATGGGTTGAACAAGGAAATTGAACTTATGAGAAATATTTGGATCATTTCGAGTCGTGAGTATAAACTGTATTTTTATAGCCCAGTAGCCTATATGATCGCTTTTGTACTGTTGCTAGTGTTGGGAATTTTCTTCTTTTTGAATTTACAGGTGGCTGCATTTCAGCCAGGCTTTGTGCCTGGCGTGGAGGTCTTTCTGGCTCCTTTAGCAACCATGTTGGTAATGATTACCCCAGCAGTGACTACCAGATTACTGGCTGAAGAAAAACGACTAGGAACGATTGAACTACTTTTGACAGCTCCTGTTCGTGATTGGGAGTTGGTGATTGGAAAATGGCTGGGTGGATTTTTGTTTTTGCTCACAATAATCGCGATCACAATAATTTTCCCGCTGATGTTGAACCAGCTTGTAGAACCTGGTATCGATCAGGGTCCGGTTATTAGCGGTTACATCGGCATTATCCTGCTATGCGCGGCATTGGTGGGGATTGGTGTGGCGATATCTTCATTGTTCAGCAATCCAATAGCTGCTTTTGTCTCCACTCTGGGAGTGTTCATATTCCTGTGGTGGATTTTGGATCCCATAACACGTGTTATGGGAGCAACGGGAAGCGGAATTGATCTGATTAGATACTTAAATTTTAGTGATCATTTCTTTGCAAATCTGTTTCGGGGTGTGATAGATCTTGGGGATATCATCTTTTATCTTAGCGTAACAGCACTATCGCTGTTCTTAGGAACAGTTTCGGTCGAGATGGGAAGGTGGCGATAATGAATCCAAAATGGCGACGTTTTGCCCCTATTGGGTTGTATCTGGCTTTGGTGGCTGCTCTGGCGGCGACCACAATTTACTTTTTGCAGCGTGAATGGAGTTTGTACTTACTAATTAGCTTGGCTTTATTTGTAATTGGATTGGCAGTCTATGCAATTCTAGATCCAGAGGGGGTGAGAAAAGCGCTCACTGGTCGACAGGCTAAATACGGCAGCAACGCGCTGTTATTAGGCGTTGAGTTTATCGGTATCCTGATTGTTATTAATTATCTAGCTTATCAAAATCCTGTCAGAAAGGATTTGACTGAAGATCAAGAGCGTACCCTGGCGCCGGAAACGATTGCAACCCTGGAAGAACTGGATTCAGAAGTTATGGTGTTGGCATTTTACACACCTCGGATAGCATCGGATCAGGCTAAAGATCTCCTGGAGCAATATAAATTAAACGCTGAGGGAAATTTTGATTATGGATTTATAAATCCAGATGCCGATCCGATTGCTGCTGAACAGGCGAAGATCTCACGCGATGGCACGGTTGTACTGCGAATGAACGGTCATCAAGAGGTTTTGACGATGGTGAATGAACAGGAATTAACCGGTGCTTTGGTGCGCTTGTTGAATCCTGAGGAGCGGACAGTTTATTTCCTGACTGGTCATGGCGAGTACAGCCCTGAGGATACAGGAGAAGAGGGTTATTCGCAGGTAAAACGAACCTTGGAAAGTAAGAATTACACGGTCGAAACGTTGAACTTATTGACGGTGGACCAGATACCTAAAGATGCGAAGGTGGTTCTGGTTGCCGGTCCGAGCAAACCAATCTCCCCGGCTGAGGTAAAAAAGATAAGTGAATATTTGGACAATGGTGGCGGGCTGTTTGTGATGCAGGAACCGCTACCTGCGACTGATTTTGGAGACGAACCCGATCCGCTGGCTGATTATTTGGCTAAGAGGTGGGGGATCATTCTTGGCGATGATATAATTCTCGACTTAGCATCTACACAACCCTATGCCCCATTTGCTGCAGAGTACGCTCCCCATTCCATAACCGCAAAATTTGAAAGGTTGACTTCGCAATTCCCTACAGTACGGACAGTACGAGTGCAAGATTCTGTGAGTGGAATCAGTCAGGTTGAGATTGTAAAAACAGGACCTCAATCGTGGGCGGAAGAAGACCTGGATTTAGTTGTGGACGATCCTCAAGGAGCAACTTTCGAAGAAGGTCAAGATACACCAGGACCACTTTCCATTGCTGCTATTGGGGAAAATTTCGGAACGGAAAGTCGGTTGGTCGTTTTTGGTGATTCCGATTTTGCCAGCGATGCGAATTTTTATGCGTATGCGAATGGAGATTTGTTTATCAATTCTATTGATTGGGCTGCAGGGCAAGAAGATCTAATCAATCTAACCCCAAAGCCTCCAACTCAAAGGAAAATGATACCAATGCAGCAAATTACGTTGAATCTAGTCCTTTTAAGTACCATAATTATTATACCTGGGATAGCGTTGTTAGCGGGCATCTTTGTTTGGTTCCAGCGGCGTCAAAGGGGATAAGGTCATGGTCAGGCGTACTACATGGATCCTCCTGGTAATATTCCTGGGTTTACTGGCATTTAGCCTTTATTGGCAAAATAGAAACAAAAACAATCAGGGAGAAGTCATGTCTACACCAGTTGTTCAATCGTTGCTAGATAGTACATCAGATGGGATTTCGACTCTACGAATTG
>DAOVXM010000470.1 GCA_030636125.1 Chloroflexota bacterium
AATTGTAGGCAGAAAGCACCCTTAATCCATACTTAGCAAGTTCTAAAGGAAACGTTAATTGACTTTTGTCTGGGGCGATGTTATTCTTTATTTATTCCCACCCTGCAGCCCTAAGTGGCTGCAACGCCCGTCGCCTCTTGATTGAGATTCCCCACATGGTCATCCAAGCGAGAGGCGGCTTGTTTTTCCCCGTTTTACTATCAGCTTGCGGGCTAACAAGGTGATGAGTAAGAGTACCGAATATCCTCCCTCAACACAACCACCATCAATCAAAAAACGCACTCTCCCAGCTCTGGGTCGTCATCTTCCAAGTAGTATTTGACAAAATCCCCTCCGCTCGCCCTGGCCGCTCTCAAACCGATCTTTTTGTTGGTTATTTACTACCCTACCGAACCGTAAGCGGTAGCCAGACAGAATAACAGGTTGGGCACTGGACGAGCAATTGATTGTAGGGGGTAAAGGTAAAACCCCCCGCGGCACCTTGTAAAATGGCAGATGTTCGACCTTCCACCGATACGGATGGAAGTTACCGAGCATCGAGCTGAGGTCAAGCAGGCTGTTGAAACTGCCAAAGTCGCCGGAGATAGCTTGCTGGCCGAACAGATCGCTCGTTTTGAAGCTCGCTATGATGACTTGATTACCTTGGGGCTAGAAGCCAACCTGCCACCAGAATCGGACCCAGCCCAACCTAAAAAGCGTGGGCGGGTCAAGCAGAGTCCAGCGAAGATTTTACTGGATCGTCTCAGGAAACACAAGCGAGAAGTGCTGGAGGTTTTGCGTCTAGCACTCTTAGGTACGCCTTTTGTGCCTCCTTTCGTCTGTACTCAGACTGCCTCGGTTGCCCGAGTAGTTACGTACTACAAATCAATTATCCTCTACCCCCGGCGAGCTTGGCAGCAGCCGGTAGCCGGCGTAAAGCCTGAGTCGCCCAAATTCCGACTGCGGGTCCGATCGCCAAAAAGGCGAAGGCCCATTCCCACCCCACCAGATTGACCAGCGCCGGGATTATCCAAATTGTAAACAAGGTCAACGAGAATCCCAGGCTAGTTTGCAGGGTCAGCGCTGTACCGGTGTAGTCAACCTGGCACAGTTCACTTACACAAGTGGAGAACTGGGCCGAATCCGCTACGACCGCGAAGCCCCAAATTAAACTAAGCGTAAACAACCATATTGGATTTCCCCCAAAAAGGAAGCCAATCGTTAAAGCACTCGCCCCACTGATGAGCAGAGAGGCCGTGATGATTCTCGTACGGCCCAATTTATCTGCCAAGCGCCCAGCCACCAAACTGCCGATCCCCCCTGCGGCAATCACAAGGAATGACGCCAGGCTCGCCCAAGTTGGATCCACCCCCGAAACCTTAAAACTCTCCAGGAGAAACAACGGTATCCAAGCCCACATAGCATACAGCTCCCACATGTGGCCCAGGTATCCGAGATTAGACAAGAAGATTTCTCGTTGTGCCAGTATCTTGCCTGTATGTTTCCAATTGAAAGGCGGTGATGACGCGCGGTAGGGACCTTCTTTCACAAGAAAGAACGTGATCAACCCACCCAGTGCGGCGGATAATGCTGCCAGATAGAGTACTGGTTTCCAGTCGCCGATCCCGCCAATAGCATTCAATAAGTGCGGCGAGGCAGAGCCGATAGTGAGTGCGCCAACCAACATCCCGATCGCCAGCCCACGGTTTTTTCGCGTCCAGGTCGCCATGATCTTCATACCAACCGGATACACCCCGGCCAGGAAAACGCCGGTGAGGAGGCGCAGAAAAATAGCCAGGCCAAGTCCTTTCGCCAAAGCCGGTATTGCGGCTGTAGTCAGAGCCGCGAGTAAGGCTGAGAGCGCGAACAAACGCCGCGCCGGTACCCGGTCGGCCAGGTTAAAGATCGCCGATCCGAGCGCCCCTACCACAAAACCAATCTGCACGGACATCGTCAGCCATGCTTTTCCGGAATCGGTTAGCCCCCAAACTGAAGTTAGCGAGGGGACGACCGCCGTGGCCGAGAACCAGACAGCCATGCCCAATAATTCAGCCAGGGAGAGCAATAGTAAGGTACGCCATTTGAGCGAAGAATGTAAGACTTCATTTGAGGTATCCAAGATGGGTTTCTTACCTAGCGTCGTCATAATGTGTGGCTCAGTATCGCAATAAGTGTTTTTATATCTATATTTTCTTACTGGTTCTCTCGCTGAATTCGGATAGAAACCTGGAAAGGTTTTGGGCTGACTACACATAGTTTCAATCACTATTATTATGCAATATGTAATTGGCGGATGAAGGCTTCGGGTGATTTCAAATTAATTTCCGCCGATTGCATAAGTACCCAGATATTCAGATATTCGTAAAACTATCAGGTTTTCAGTTACTTAGCGAGCACACCACTTACACGGGTCCAATACTTTCACCGTTTACCCAGTAGATAGCATCCTTTTTTGCCATTGCCAAAACACGGGTAAAGGAGGAGTTCCGTTTAATATAGATGAGTTTATGGAATATGAACTTACCTGGCTACCAATCCCACCCCAGAAGGTGACGGTTTCCGAGGCGCACGTTGCTCAAGCCAGCCTGCAATGCAGCTGCTTGCGCCTCTTCAGCATGGCTGACCGAGGTACAGGGCAAATCGTGCATATAAAAATTGGGCGCAAAGGCTAGGAGAGCGTAGGGAATTTCAGGATTGATCGAAGCAATGAAGCTGGCTATCTTGCTCACTTGAACTGGATCAACATAACCCGGGACCAGCAAAGTGCTGGCGACCACAAGTGGCAACTCTGGGCGTTCAGCATATCTTCCAGCTGCTCGTTCAAAGTTCTCCATAGTTCGCCGGTTAGAGACGCCGGTCAGGGCCAGGTTTATGTCATCATCGAAGGATTTTAGGTCGAACTTGATACAACCACCGCTTTCGAGGGACAATCTGAGTGCCGCCTCGAGCAGCCTGGGATGCATCATGCCGTTCGTCTCCCAGCAAATGCGCACCCCTTGCTGGGCAAGATTCCTGGAGGTGGCCAGGGCATGCGGCATTTGTGAGGCTGGATCGCCGCCGAAATAGCACACGCAAAAGGTGCGCGAGTTGGCGACCGAGGCCAGCTCTTTTGCAC
>DAOVXM010000218.1 GCA_030636125.1 Chloroflexota bacterium
CCAATATACTCAATGATGGTCGCCTCACCTTGACCGACGCCCACACACAATGTGGCCAGGCCATAATACGGGCGGCTCTCGTTTGGTGCACGGCGGCGCATCTCGTGTAACAGCGTGGTCAAGATGCGCGCACCCGAACAACCCAGCGGGTGTCCCAGTGCGATCGCGCCTCCATTGACATTGGTGATATCATGGCGTAGACCAAGCTCTTTCATCACTGCCAGCGATTGCACGGCAAAAGCTTCGTTGAGCTCTATTAATCCAATATCATCGATAGTCAAGCCAGCCCGGTCTAGAGCTTTACGCGTGGCTGGTATGGGTCCCAGCCCCATCGTGCGTGGCGGCACGCCCGCCGCGGCAGAAGCTACCACGCGCGCCAGCGGTTTTAGATCTAATTCTTTCGCCTTCTCTGCGCTCATTAAAAGTAGCGCTGCCGCTCCGTCATTCAATCCTGACGAGTTACCAGCCGTGACGGTTCCATTTTTTCGAAAAGCAGGTCTCAATCGCGCCAGCGCTTCGAGCGAAGTGTCCCGGCGAGGGCGTTCATCGGTATCCACCACAATGGGATCCCCTTTGCGCTGGGGAATAGTCACTGGGATAATCTCATCTGCAAACTTACCTGTATCTATCGCCGCAATGGCGCGTTGGTGGCTGGTAAATGCGAAATCGTCCTGCTCCTCCCTGGAGATGTACTGCTTCTGCTCATAGATATTTTCAGCGGTCTCGCCCATTGCATCTGTACCGTACATCTCCTTCATCTTCGGGTTGGGATAACGCCAGCCCAAAGTAGTATTCCAAGCAGTCAGGTTGCCCCATGGATAAGCTCGTTCAGCTTTAGGAACAGAATAAGGGGCGCGCGACATTCCCTCAACCCCACCCGCTACGAAAACTTCTCCCTCCCCAACGCGTATAGCACGCGCTGCCTGGTTAACCGCATTCAGTCCGGAAGCACATAGGCGATTGAATGTAACCGCGGCCACTTCTACCGGGTAACCTGCCAGCAAAGTCGCCATTCTGGCTACGTTACGGTTATCTTCTCCAGCCTGGTTGGCACAACCCATATACACTTCCTCCACCATACCCGGATCGATGCCAGTACGATCAATTATCGCCTTTAAGACAATGGCCGCCAGATCGTCAGGGCGCACCGCGGCCAAGCATCCACCCAAAGCCCCAATGGGAGTACGTACTGCGTCAATGATGACAGCTTCATGCATAGCTTTCTCCTATTTGTTGTCCAAGGGTAAAATAAACATACCGATTGTCATATCTTTATCGATCCAATAGATTCACATCAATGTCATTATAAGGCGGTTTTCTTTTCCAGGCTCAGTAACCAAGCCTTAGTTTCCAATCCACCAGGAGCACCATAACCATGCAATCCACCATCAGCGCCCAGCACCCGGTGGCAAGGTATGACCAGGGGCATTGGATTTGTCGCCTCCGCCCGCCCCACCGCACGCGCTGATTGTGGTCTCCCTATTTGGCGTGCGATTTCTCCATAAGTAGATGTCTTCCCATACGGAATTGCTAACGTGGCACGTAAGGCCTGCTCCTGGAACGGACTCATCACTGACCAATCAATGGGCAGATTAAAATACGTGCGTTTCCCATCCAGATATTCAACCAATTGCTGCAAGTGATCTTTCACTCGGTCTTGATCCAGAATTACATGCTGAAAACCAAGGCGCTGCACCCACTGGATAAACGCACTTTGGTCAGCCTGGATTTCTACGGCCGCTAGACCATTCTCAGATACACCCACCCAAATGTTACCAAGGGGAGTGTGTGTGTTTTCACCGATCCAAATAATCATCATAATAAACTCCCATGGTGATCAAACGATACCAGTTACCATCCTTCCGTGCCTGATCTCCCTGTTGCTCTCGACAGAAAATAATCAGAAATCAAACTAAACTTTCATCCACCAATAGCTGAATGGATGTCTAAACTAATGAAATCTTTTATCAATTTCATACAGTTAATCCCAAAAATGCAAAATTCATAGAAAAAAACCATAAAACCATCATAATTGTTGGGCAATCGTAGGTTAATCGTAGGTTAAGCGTCAAGCACGCTTACGCCGCCTCTGGTAATATTAGATCGAAGGGCGATTTCTCTTCTTCTCCTCCTTAGAGAGAGCCGGGAGCGGCGTACCCGGCTCTCGCCGATTCTATAACAAGGACGAAAACGGATGAGTAAGAACTATCCATTTTCGTCCTTGTTATCTAAATTCCGATAGATACTCGGGGGTTATACTTGTGAATATCGGAAGCAATCTACCACGTGGTCATTGACCAAACCAACTGCCTGCATAAAAGCATAACAAATCGTTGAACCGACGAATTTAAAACCTCGCTTTTTCAGATCAGCGCTGAGTACAGCGGACTCGTTACTCTGAGCAGGTATCTCAGATAGTGCCTGCCAGGCGTTACGTTTAGGTTTTCCCCCAACGAATCCCCAAATATATGCATCAAAGCTGCCAAACTCATCTTGTATTGCAAGGAACTGTTGAGCATTCTGAATGGTGGAAGCTATCTTAAGTTTATTGCGCACAATTCCTGGGTTCGAGAGCAGCTCAGCGATTTTATTATCATCGTATTGAGAAATTCGGACAGGATCAAAGTTATCAAACGCCAGACGGTAGTTTTCTCGCTTACGTAAGATCGTCATCCAGCTCAGGCCAGCCTGAGCACCTTCAAGGATTAGAAATTCAAACAGGGTGCACTCATCGTGGACAGGCATTCCCCATTCATGGTCGTGATATGCTACCATCAATGAGTCAGATCCCGCCCATTCGCAACGGGTGATCATGAGGTTGTTCCTTTCAACATAGTAAATTACCTTCCAAGCTACCCGGAGAACCTGTTTCCTCAAGCGCGTTACACAATCAGTTAATCATAGTTAACTTCTTAACGAGTCGCCAACTTGATAAATAACCGTCCAGTCTGGCAGTTCAATAACTGGTATCCACTCAATGTCTCATCCTATTGGTTTATGCGTGTTGATGAGCAGTCCGTTATTTTTACGTAAAGTCGTTGCACAATAAAATGATTGTTGAATTTTTAGAAGATCCCGACTTATAAATTATATGCTACCTGTACCAACCAGCGATGCAACGGAGCCATGTTTTTCCAATGCCCAAACGCTAGATCCATGAATTCGGGTTGTGTCATCAGTTCTGGATTTAAATCCGTTATTGAGGCATAAAGCGTATTGTATTTGAGCAAATCTGCACGTGGATGATCAGGATTAATACCCCGAGGGACACGTTTGTAATGCTCTCCTCCAGTCTCGTAATCTAATGACTGCATTTTATCAATCATCTCTACTAACTCGACACCAAGCGTATCATCTATAACAGCTTCCCGATAAGCATTGAGCATCTGTTTATTAAAGCCGTACATTCCAGAGTAGAAACCAATCCCATAGGGGGTCACATGAAAATAGAATCCAGGGTTTTCTGATTTCTTCCCTTCACCTTCCCAAAATACAATTCCAAGATTAGTTTTATAGGGGGTTTTGTCAGGACTAAATCGAATGTCTCGATAAATACGCATTAGTGAACCAGCACCATTTGTGCGAGTATCATAAACTATCATAGGTGAAATTGCTTTAAGTCTCTCGCCCATTGCAGTAATAAACGTCAAGGAGGGTTTTTGTACATATTCAAGGTATTCTTGCTTGTGAGCCTCGAACCAGGTACGATTATTATTGTGCTCTAGTTGCCGATAAAATTCGATAGTCTCTTTAGGAAATCCATTGAACTCGGTAACGTCGCTCATTTCTGTCTCCTGTTGCCATTCATTCATCAAGTTCCTGGTAAGTCAATTCAACCTCCTCTGGATCTGCTTTCTGGGATGGAGAAGATGCACCAATCTTATCAGAATTCTCATCTTTCTGAGTTTTCTCGCCTCGATTTATATTCTGCTGCTCTGATCCTGTTTGATTGAATCTTTCTAAAGCGTTCGGAAATCGAGTACGTTCAGATTTTCTTTCATTTTGCTCGGTGCCAGGACCGCTGCTGTTGACTAGAAGGGATTTAGTCTCAGTTTCGCTCTCATCTGAACTTGTGGTATTAATATCATATTCGGTTTCGTTTTCTTCAGCCTGGTGCAATATGTTGCTAATGATTTCATCGATGTCATCATTATCCACTTCATCATCAAGTATGGACGATTCTGTATCTCGAGTACTCCATAAGTCTATACAAATACCATGCGGAGTTCGAAAACATCCAACAAGGATATCAGAACCTTCATGAATCGGTTGGGGTTGCTGTTCGAAAACGATTCCCCGATCTTCCAACTCGGCGATGGTACCAAGAAGATCCACCACATTAAATTGAATTCGTAAAGTATCTGGAGGTGTGCTTTCTTCCCCCTCCTGGACGGCCGATATACTGAAAAAGAAATCTTCATCAGGACTGGAGAAGCGAGCATAACTTGGCGAAAACGCGCTTGATGGAAATCCGAGGAAATCAATAAAGAATCCTACCTCGGCCGCATAATCATCGACCTTGTACTCAAAGCAGTATTTCCATCCTTCTGCTAATTTTAGTGGATAGGAATATAGTTGTTCGCGCCAATTTTCCTGCCAATCCTTTTCATCCTTTGCCCGTTTGGTAATATCAATCCGGGCTTTTCCATACGCCCTCATTTTAGGATTTACGTGATATTTTGTCGCCATCTTACCTACCTCCATATTCTTATATCCAAGATAATGAACCTTAGGCGGCTGACAATCATTCAGAAGTTTCATCCCAACCATAGCGAGTCAGGTCTACACGGTTATTTGCATCGAAAACTATACCTTCCAATTCAAGCAATTCACGCTGACGAATATGACCATCACCTTTCCGTATGCTAATTTTTCCTTGGGCATTGATCACCCTTTGCCATGGGACACCTTCGGGACAAGATGCCATTGCACCACCCACCCAACGCGCGCCCCATGCCTGATAATCTGGTGGTGTCATCCCTTCCGGTGGAGATATCATCATTGCAATCTGTCCATACGTACTTACCTTGCCCGCTGGGATTCGTTTCACAATCTCCCACACCTGGGAATTGAATAAAATCCGATCTGGTGGTGAGCTATATTTCATGGTATAGGCCTCATAATTTCTGTTATTAAACAATCACATAACCTCTCCGGTTTTAGATTGTCTAGTGTTTTGTCGAGGATGAAAGTTTCATTCGATATGCGAGTTGCTACAGTCTTGACAAAGCTTAAAATGCTCCGTCCATGATCTATACTTACTAAATAATCACATTTGACGGAACACTAGTGCAGTTGGGCCTAAATACATCGGTGGTTTCTGTTGTCTCCTGCCTGCTAATGCTCATTAAGTAGTAGCGGGAAAAATCTCAAAAAGTCGTAGCGCTCTTAGCGACTGCCAATCGAGCGGGAGGTGCAATTGAAACATAGG
>DAOVXM010000308.1 GCA_030636125.1 Chloroflexota bacterium
GATCCGAGGGTAATGAAAGTAATCTCACCATATTTCAGCCAAGTTTTCGGTAATCCATCCTCTGTCCATACATTTGGCCAGCAAACTGAGGCGGCCTTGGAAAAAAGCCGGGAAACGGTATCACATTACCTTAGTTGCAGACCTGACGAAATCATTTTTACATCATGCGGCTCAGAAAGCGACAATCTAGCCTTACGTGGCGCTGCCATAGCAGCACAGCGCGACAGGGATGCTAAGCATATATTAATAAGTCCGGTAGAGCATCATGCAGTTACAAATACCGCCATCCAACTTAGTGAGCTATATGGATTTGAATTGGAATACCTTCCAGTAAATGAATTCGGTCAAGTAAACCCTGCTGATGTCGCCGGTCGTTTGAGAGAAAATACAGCAGTTATATCGGTGATTTTCGCCAATAATGAGATTGGATCGATAAATCCAATCGGTGAAATTGGAGCAATTTGCCGCGAACGCGGTATCCCATTCCACACTGATGCAGTACAAGCAGCAGCTTATTTACCTGTGGACGTCGATGAATTGAAAGTTGATTTATTAGCGATTGGAGCTCACAAATTCTACGGTCCCAAGGGCGTGGGAGCTCTGTATCTTCGCAAGGGAACGCCTATTGTGCCTTCGCAAACTGGTGGTGGTCAAGAATTTGGTATGCGTGCCGGCACATCTAATATCCCATATATAGTCGGCCTCGCAGAGGCTTTACGTTTAGCAAATGATGAACAAGTTCAACGACAGGCTCACTTAATGGCGTTACGGGATCGAGTTATTGGATATGTGCTCAAGGAAATTCCTGATACCAAATTAACAGGCCATCCTGTTCAACGACTATCCAACCACGCAAGCTTTGTCTTTCGGGGTGTAGATGGAAATGCATTATTAACAATACTAGATGTGGAAGGTTTCGCATGCTCATCAGGTTCAGCTTGTAAGACTGGAGATCCAGAGCCCTCGGAAGTATTAACCTCTTTAGGAATTGATCAAGAGTGGGCTTTGGGATCGTTAAGGGTGACTCTAGGGACACATACTACAGCCGAAGATGTCGAAACCTTCTTAGCGGTGTTACCAAAAGTAGTTCAACAAGCTCGGATTTTGGCTCAGTAGAGAACTACTAATGACTACTGTTGTGATTGCCATGAGTGGTGGGGTAGATAGCTCCGTTGCGGCAGCCATCCTCCAGCAGCAGGGCTACAATGTTATCGGTATGATGATGCGCCTTTGGAGTGAGCCGGGCTTGGAGGCTTCGAACCGCTGCTGCACACCAGAAGCTATGGCGCTCGCACGCAGGGTAGCTGCAATATTAAACATACCATTTTATGCAGTAGATGCTCAAAATGTATTTCGCGAAACTGTTGTGCGCTATTTTATTGATGGCTATACCCAAGGCATTACTCCAAATCCATGTCTGGTGTGCAACCGTCAAATCCGGTGGGAATTTTTACTCAACCACGCCCTTGCCTTAGACGCGAGTTATTTAGCAACAGGGCATTACGCACGCATTAAAACTACAAAAGGTGACGATTTTCAATTATTACGAGGTGTTGACAAAAGCAAAGACCAATCTTATGTGCTCCATGTACTTAATCAGTTCCAACTTTCCAAAGCACAATTTCCATTGGGCGGCTATACGAAAATGGCGGTGCGCAAAATTGCTGAACAGTTAAATCTTCCAGTTTCAAAACACAGTGAGAGTCAAGATTTATGTTTTCTAGCTGGGGGAGATTATCGCGACTTCTTATTACGCCACAGCGCCGAACTCGGTTCCGCTGGACCCATATTGGATCAGAGTGGGCATACCATTGGGGAGCATCGTGGTCTGGCGTTTTACACGATTGGTCAACGCAAAGGTCTTGGTGTCTCAGCATTTCAGCCTCTGTACGTAATCGAAAAAGATATCAAGAGAAATGCTCTCATTGTTGGGCACAGAAACGAGCTTGGTAAAGGAGAATTATTCGCAAAAGATATTAACTGGATTTCCGGCAAGCCACCAAAGTCACCTTTCCATTCTAATGTGAAAATCCGCTATCAAGCGACAGAGACCTTAGGTTTGATTACGCCTTTAGAGAGAAATAAAGCCCATGTCAGGTTCAATGCCCCCTTGATTGGCATAACTCCTGGACAAGCTGCAGTTTTCTATGATGGCGATATCTGCTTGGGAGGCGGAATAATCGAGCAATAAAACTCTTGCCATTATTTTAATAAACTTGGTAAGATTCATTACCATCCGATCAGCTCTGAAAATATTAGAGAGATATATTATGACATTACCCGCACTGATAATTGGAATCCTAATTTCGACTCTTTACGGCGCTGTTTTCCACCTCTGGCGTGGCGGAGGTATGGGACGCTTAATTCTTTATTTGATACTAGCTTGGACTGGATTTTGGATCGGGCAGCTATTCGGAGATTATTTCGGGTGGACTTTTGGCAGCCTCGGTCCCCTACACTTAGGCGCAGCAACCTTAATTAGTGGCGTATTTTTAGGCATTGGTTACTGGCTCAGCTTAGTGCAAGTTCAACGTAAGTAAAAAAAATCGCATAATCCATAGCTCAGTTGAAGGCATGAATGCTCATTAATAGAAAAAACCCCCTGACATACAACAGGGGGTGGTCGTTCGATTTAGCTTAAACAAGCTCTACATTTGCAGCCTGAAGACCCTTTGGACCCTCTTCGATATCAAACTCTACGGTTTGGCCCTCTTCCAATGTTCGGAAGCCTTCAGACTTAATTGCAGAGTAATGAACAAAGACATCCGGGCCATCCTGACGTTCGATGAAGCCATATCCTTTGCTGTTGCTAAACCACTTGATGGTTCCTGTTACACGTTCATCCATTACTGTACTACTCCTTAAAAACTGATAGATCCATAGCGTCAACGCAGTATTTTGAGTTCGGGTATGTTTGAAAGCCCATATAACAAAAAAACCAGCCTTAACCTGCACTCCTGTTCAGACTGGTTTCACGGAACTCAAGAAAGAACAACGTGCCGTTTTTCAATACAAAAAGTTTATCAGGCTATATTAATTTCGTCAATGGGAAATAAATGGTAAGATACCAAAAAAATATGAGCTCTGATCTCCAACAATCAAGCACACATACGAAGGCAGGCAACCTTGCTCAATTGGTCAGCCTAACCAATAAAACCTACTTTGTTCGTTTAAATCCCGGCTCTCAACTCCAAACTCACCGCGGCATCATCAAACACAATGATCTGATAGGCTTGCCATGGGGAAGCGAGGTTTTTAGTCATACGGAAAGATCATTCTTTTTACTACAACCCACTCTCGCAGCGGTGTTAAAAGAGACTCGCCGAAACACACAGATCATGTACCCTAAAGATATTGGCTTTATTTTGGTGACTATGGGGATTGGTCCCGGAACAGTAATTGTTGAAGCCGGCACCGGGTCTGGAGCGTTCACTACAGCTCTAGCATGGGCAGTTGGGCCACAAGGCAGGGTGATATCGTACGAGTTGCGATCCGAGATGCAAAATTTAGCAAAAAAGAACGTTAATCGGTTGGGATTACTTGAACAAGTAACCTTTAAATTGAGGGATATTGGCGACGGATTTGATGAGAAGGGTGTCGATGCCTTATTTTTAGATGTCCCAAATCCTTCAGAATATCTTGAACAAGTCCGAGGAGCACTTAAACCTGGTGGGTACTTCGGTTGCATTTTACCAACATTCAACCAGGTTGAACGCTTAATAGTTGCACTTCATAAATTGGATTTTGCATTTGTCGATATTTGCGAGATTTTATTACGCTACTATAAACCCGTCGCCGCCAGATTAAGACCAACTGACCGTATGGTCGCACATACCGGGTATCTAATCTTTTCTCGCCCAGTCATAAGAGGCCACCTATTAAGTGGAACTAATGAGGAAAAACAAATCGTTGAACCAACCGAAGACAATAATTAATTCCCGATTCTCCAATATACAAATGGTCAATATGCACTCTTCAATGTTTAGGCACTCTAACAATCTTACCGAAAATGATATCCTTAATCGCCTGGCAGAGGTATCCAAGCAAGAAATATCCAACCCTTACCCACCAGGTTTAATAGCAAATGAACTTAGACATGCTGCAGTATTAATACCATTATTTTTCAAAAAAAATGGGTGGCATGTTCTCTTCATTCACCGTACAGCAAACCAATATGACCCCCATAGCGGCCAGGTGGCATTCCCAGGGGGAGCTACAGAAGCCAGCGATCCAACCCCAGAAGCAACGGCGTTAAGGGAAACAGAGGAAGAAATCGGACTCAAACCTGAAGATGTCACTATTCTGGGACAGTTAAACGATTTTTTAACCATTACAAGTTATCGGGTTACTCCTATCGTCGCTCGAATACCCTGGCCATATCCCCTAAAACTCGCCCAAGATGAAGTTAGTCGTGTATTTTCTATCCCATTAAACTGGTTAGCCGATTCTGCCAACCATGAAGTGAAGGAGCGGAAACTCCCTCC
>DAOVXM010000444.1 GCA_030636125.1 Chloroflexota bacterium
AACCTGAAATCATATTAAAGGCAGTCGTTTTTCCCGCTCCGTTTGGACCAATCAAACCTAGAATTTGGCCTTTGTCCAAACTCAGGCTCAAATCATTCACTGCGCAAAGGCCGCCAAACCGTTTTGTAATTCCAGTTACTTCAAGCAGGGCCATTCTGGTTGTCTCCTAGTTCTTCCGAGGTGAAACGCCTGATAATCCAACGATAGATAACATGTAGTACTCCAGTCACGCCGCGAGGCATGAACATGATTGTCAATACCAAAAAAGATCCATAAACGATCAGGCTGCTTCCGCTGCGCCCACCTGTTAGAGCGCCACGCATAATCTCAGCGAAAGGCTTGTTGAGCAAAGCGCCCACGAGCGGTCCAGCTAAACTGCCTAAGCCGCCGATGATTGGTCCTGCCATAACGATCTCTACGTTTAATCCCAGATTGAAAACCTGAGGAGGCTCGATAAAAGTCACATACATCACATAGAAACCACCACCAACCCCGGCCATGGCAGCTCCTATGACAACTGCCAACATCTTATAAAGCGATGTATTCACACCCAAAGCAGCGGCAGCATCTTCATCTTCCCGAATTGCCAAAAAGTACTTGCCCATTTTTGAACGATAGATACGGTACTGCACCAGAAGGCCAATTACCACCAGTCCGAGGGCTATATATAGGTAGGGCTCCTTGTTAGCAAAGATCATCTTGTCGAAAGCAGGGTCAGTAAGTGAAAACCACATACCCACCGCGCCTCCCACGTATTTCCATTTTAGAAACAAGGTCCTCAGCGCCACCATCAAGGCGATTGTGAATAGAGCGAAATAATCAACTTTCAATCCATACCGCAACGTAATAAAAGCAACTACAACCCCGAAAAGCCCCGCTACAAGACCAGCAATCAATATACCGACCCACGGAGAGACGAGAAAATTATTGTACAGAACTATTGTTGTGTAAGCGCCCACCGCCAGAAAGATGATCTGCGCGATCAAAAGCTGCCCAGTGAAACCAGCAACAATGTTCCATGAGATTCCGATGAAAGCATATATTGTCGCTAAGATAAGGATGCCCTGATAATAGGGTGAGTGAATAAACAAAGGTGCTAAGGCGAGCAAACCAACCAGCAAAAAACAGATCAACATTTGGGTACGATCCCAATCTAGGAGGACGCCACGAAACCAGTTGCGGACCGGACCACTTGAGGTTTTTTTTGAGATTTCAGCAGTCATGCGCGTTTCCTCCCGAACAGTCCAGCCGGTCTGAACAATAGGATGAGAATAAAAATAAGCATACTGGCAATGATTTTTACATCGCCACCCAAATAAAAACCAGCAAACGCTTCCACAACACCGATGATCAACCCGCCCAGGAATGCGCCGATAAAATTACCCATTGTGCCTAAAACCACCACCACGAAGGCGATCACCGAGTATCCTTGTCCCATAGTTGGTATCATTCTATGGTTAGGGGCCAGCAATACCCCGGCCACAGCGGTTATGGCTACGCCAATACCAAAGGTTAGGTAGTAGATAAAATTAACATTGATACCCATAAGCCGAGCTGCGTCGCGTGATTGGGACACTGCCCGAATAGCCTTACCGATGCGTGTGTAATGAAGAAACAGGTACAGCAGAAGTGAAATCGTCATCGAGGCGAAGAAAGCTACGAGGCGGGCTATTGCGAAACGCAAACCAAATGCTGAAATCACCGCCGTCTCATACGGCACATGAATGGCTTTGGGTTCAGCGCTGAAGAAGAATTGAACCAAACCAACCAGCAGCATACCAACACCAACCAGCAAGATAATCTGGTTCAGCGGATGGGCATCCAACACACGTTGTACCAACCCCCGCTGGATGAGAGCTCCCAGGCCAAAGATGAGCACAAACGCTACAGGGATGATCACATAAGGATCGATATCAAAGAGGGAAAATCCCAAGAAAGCGACATATATACCTAGCATCAGAAACTCACCATGGGCAAAGTTCACGATCACCATTACGCCATAAATCAAAGTCAGGCCAACAGCTACAAGCGCGTATATACCACCTGTAAACAAGCCATTGACGATGATCTGAAAGAAAATTTCCGGGCTCACAAAACTCTCCTTTAATAAATTATTATTAGCGGCTCAATAGGAACTGGCGGAAACCCTGAAGCGCCACTGCCAGCACCAATACCAACCCCTGCATCGCAAACTGCCAGTGGATCGGCAGCCCCAGCACAACCACAAGATTTAACAGTAACACCAACAGGGCTACACCAGCAGCCGTCCCGAAAAGGTTGCCGCGCCCGCCTGTGAATGCCGTACCGCCGACGATCGCGGCCGCGATCGAATTCATGTTATAGTCCGCGCCAAGACGTAAATCCACATACCCGATATAGCCACTCAGCACTAACCCACCCAATATGGCCAGCACAGAGCAGATCGTGTGGGCGGCAATCATGACCCAATCTACACGAATACCGGCATACCTCGAAGTAAACGGATTACCACCGACGGCATATATCCAACGCCCAAAACGGGTTTTTCTCAGTATGAAGATAAAGATAAGGTTGACGATCAACCAGACAATCAGGGCCGCAGGAATAAATCCAACCGGTTCGATGCTGATCATACGTAGAAAGGCAGGCACTGTACCGCTGGCCTGACCTTTTGTATATGCCAGCCGGGCGCCCTGGATAAAAACAAGCATACCGAAAGTGGCGACAAAGGGTGGAACTCCCCGCTTGGTAATCAGCAGCCCGTTTATCAGACCAATAGCCGCGGCAACTGCTAGGGCCTGAATCAATGAGACGACCAATGAACTTCCTGCTTCAGTTTGTACAACGATCACCGCGCCCAATGCCAGGACCGCACTCACGGAAAGGTCGATCGAACGCACCAGTAAGACCAAGGTCTGCCCCACTGCAACAATTCCCAACACCGCGAACTGGATGGAGACTGTCCTGAGATTGGTTGGGTTATAGAACGCGGGGGCAAAAATGACCGCTACAATTAAAACAACACAGATCATAATCGGCGCAGCCCATTGACCCGCCAGGTCCACAGCGTGCACAAACCGCGGTGTTGGTCGAAAACCAGAAAGACGAGAACCAAACCAGCTTGATTTGAGAGGTGATGATTTCATCCGGACCTCACTGTCCTAGGAGACCGATACGCAGCTACTGCGATGAGCACCACAAAACCAAGCAGCAACTGCTGGTAATAAATATTGACCTGAATGAGATTGAAAACATTCGATAAAATCGTCAACAAGAGTACCCCGCCCAGTGTCCCAACAATCGAACCTCTCCCTCCGTATAAGCTAATCCCCCCCACCGCTACCGCCACGATCGATTGGAAGGTCATGCCTTCAGCGGTACCAGGATCACCGA
>DAOVXM010000028.1 GCA_030636125.1 Chloroflexota bacterium
ATGAGAAAAACATTAGTAAAGGCTCTTCGGGAACTTCCGTGGAAGGAGAATGCCAAAAATCGTAAGATAACCTCAGTTTGGGATAAGCAAGAGAAACCCGTTTTTTTAGCCCAGAATCAGCTCGGAAAAAGCTGAGTGACACCCCTAAAAGCTACTCTCTGCCTTCAACTGGATGAAAAAACGGGTTTCTGATCCATTCCATGTATTTCATAACCCGAATTCACGTTAAGATAGATATTATGATCCAGGTAATTTGTTTTCATCGGTGTGACGACTGATGCGGGTTTCAGCCAGTGCAGCGTATTCCTGATTGATCTCGTAGCCGACGTAGCGGCGATCTGATTTAAGCGCTGCCAGGGCGCTTTGCCCACTACCCATAAAGGGGTCAATCACAATCTCATCCTCAAAGGTGTACAACTGGATCAGGCGATTGGGCAGCTCCATCGGGAAAGGGGCTGGGTGCCCGATCTTCCTGGCAGATTCAGCCGGGAAGGTCCACACGCTCTTGGTAAATTGGAGGAAACCATCTCTGGAAATCGTGTCCTGGCGGTCGCCAAATTTTTCTCTACGGAATGAGCCTTTAGAGAACACCAGGATGTATTCATGGACATCACGCAGGGTTGGGTTGCTGGCAGAACGCCAGCTGCCCCAGGCAGTGGATGCGCTGGCGCTGGCAGCTTTGTTCCAGATGATCTCGCCGCGCATTAAAAAGCCCAGATCGATCATATCGCTTATGATGAAAGCGTGCAATGGGATATAGGGCTTGCGTCCCAGGTTAGCAACGTTAATGCAGGCGCGCCCTCCGGGGACCAGCACTCGGAATACTTCTAGCCAGACGCGTTTTAAGAATTCCAGGTACTCCCCTAAGGTAAGGTCCTCATCGTATTCTTTTCCAACATTATAAGGGGGGGACGTGACCATCAGGTGGATGCTGCTATCCGGCAGTTCAGCCATGTCCTCAGATGAAGAGCAATATATCCGGTCCAGTTTCTCCGCAGGGATAGGGTTTTCCAAATATGGCACCTGCCGATCTTTGGGTTGGCTCTCATATAGCTTGCTGTTATAGAATGTGCTGGCATCGTGGCTGACCCGTCCTGGAGAGCCGAAGGAGCTGGTGGAGGTGCTGGAGCGGTTATGGTTTTTATTTGTCATGTGGAATACCTGTTTTCGGATTTCTCCATCGACAGAATGAGAAACGGGAATTTAGAACCTTTCTGCTGCTTGTACTAAGAGCTCACGGGGAAGCCTGGACTGTGATCAGTTCTTTAATGTTTTCATAGGTCACGGGTCCTATGCCATTAACATCTTGAATAGCTTCAATGGTGTTAAAAGGGCCGTTGCTATTACGGTAGTCGATGATGTTTTGCGCTTTGACTGGTCCAATACCAGGGAGTGTATCTAGTTCTTCCAGCGTTGCCGTGTTGATGTTGATTAAACCCATGGGTACAGGGGTGGAGGTT
The DNA here is from genome assembly GCA_030636125.1 of Chloroflexota bacterium. The sequence continues at coordinate 1,461 of DAOVXM010000028.1, forward strand.
TGATCATTGTTATCATTTGGTGTCTTGTCTGGCGCGACTGCCGTCGGGTTGGCTTGTGGTGTTGCAGGGATCCAGATCAGTTCTCCGTCCTGGAGTAGGGCAGCCAGATTCAGATTCCGGATGTCAGCCTCTGGAAGTAGACCCCCTGCAGCCTCAATGGCATCTTTGACGCGGCTGCTTATGGGCAAGGTATATACTCCGGGAAGAGTAACGGCTCCACTGACATGCACGACCAGGGGAAGTGGTGTTGGAGGTGGAGACAGGCTGATCGGCTCCCCGCGCGGTTGGCTGCTCACCAACGACAGCACCCCCAATGCCAATAACCCAATGATGATTGTAAAACCAATTGACCAGGCTACTAGCCAGTGGATTTTCATGGCGACCCTCCTGCCTGGTAATGAAAGGAAAGATGATCAGGATAGCAATAAAAAAGGCACTTCAAGCCCGTCTATTCACTGGTTCAAAACCAGGCTTAACCCCAGTCGCTGGTTAGCTGCATCAACATGCAGAATTTGTACCTGAACTTGTTGTCCTACGCTGAGCAGTTCTTTTGGATCGACTGGCTCCTCGGCTTGACTCATCTCGGAGACATGGATCAGTCCATCTAACCCTTCCTCCAGTCGGGCGAAAGCTCCAAAGGGGACAATGCTGATGATGGTCGCTTCAGTCACCTGTCCAGATTGGTAGCGCGAATGGGCCGTTGCCCATGGGTTGGGATGGAGGCGCTTGATGCTGAGGGCTACTCGCGATCGATTGGGGTCTACGTTAATCACATGGACTTTTACTTTTTCTCCATAATCGACCACATCGCTGGGGTGGCGTACCCGCCCCCAAGAGATTTCGGAAACGTGGATAAGTCCCTCTACGCCACCAAGGTCCACGAAGATCCCGAAATCGGTGATATTTGTTACCGTCCCATCAACGCACTGGCTGGACTTTAACTGCCTTAGCAGTTGATTACGTTTGCCTTCCTCCGTAAGAGCCGCACGTTCTGAAAATACCACCCGGCCGCGTTCTTGGTCACACTCAATGATTTTCAGTTGTAGCTGCTTTCCTGAGTATGACTCTAAGAATTGTTCCTGTCCCACCTCAGTATCGTCCTCCGGCATCGCTGTCAGGTGTGAAATCGGTACAAAGCCCTGTAATCCTTCACCGCTGACCAACAACCCACCTCGATTATAGCCATCCACCTGCAAGCTCGAAGCCTTGTCTTGCTCAAATAACTCCGTGGCAATTTTCCAGTCAACCGCGACGGTATCGTTTTGGTTGTGTATTGTGGAGTTTTTATATTTTGCTGTATTCCGCGTTGGGGGGGGTGAACCTTGGACTCCCTGCTTTTCTTCTGCCAATACAGCTTCCCACCAGGATTCATCCATGGGTGGTGGCCCCTCCTTCAGCTCCCCTGACACTTTATGTAATTGTTTGTTTACCATTAAGCCCACCTTGTAGGATCATGAACCGCGTTTGGGGTATTGATTTCTAACGCTACTGCTTCGTCTTCGATGGCTTGTTTTTCCATCTCCATAATAACGTTGGCGACCGCCTCAATCGCCACACGCTGTTTTCGGTATAGATCGGCTTCAGACATCGATAGACGCAGGGCAACCTCGCGCACTTTGCGTCCTTCCATGAATTTAAGCTCTAGTATATTATATAATATCCATTCCCCTGTAAAGCGTCGTTCACCTTCAGGACGGGTGCGGTCGATCGCCTGGCGCAATATAGCCCGCAACGCATTGGTCGGATTCCCATCATGTTCATCCATCGATTGCTGCACCACACTCAATTTCAGGAGGGGACTTTCCGTTAGTTTTGGCCCTCCCCAATAATGCGTTAGTGCATCCTTTACATACTTGGGTATTGTGCTTTGTTTAATGGGAACTTCGGTTCTGGTGAGTGCTTCGGAAAGAGAGCTTCCGCTGCTATAACGCGTCGCCGCACGTAAATTTTGAATGAGCTCAACTTCAGGAGTTAACGCTTCGATTGAGCTGAAAACTTGAGCCTGGATACGGCGGTCGTCCAAAGCCTTAGCTGCTCGGTGAGTCAGCACCGACAGAGCCTCGCCATGTTCAGCGTCTATGGTTTGGTCGGGGTGTTGTTTCACTCCTAGCAATCCTAATAACTCGCGTGTGCCATCTGTTTGATTAAACAGAGGCATGAGCCAATAGTCTCCCCATTTAAACAGAGCATTTTCGATATCAGTTTGTTTGACTTGCTCTAGGAGCTCGGTTGATAAGTCCTCCTTTTCTAAAAAGCCATTGTGCCCGATGGTGACGACCATCTCTGCGCCTGAAGTGGCAAACACCACCGCGAAAGCGGTCTCTGTCTGCAGTTGATCACACATTGCAGCCAGAACTGATTCCAGGAACTGGCGCAGATCCCCCGATGTTAGCAATCTTTCGTCCAGTTTCTGCAAGAGCTCAATTTCTTGGCGGTCACCACCGTGGAACAACCAGCGTTCCCATACTGGGGCAGCCAGAGTGATCAGGTGTTCCATAATTAATATCGTCGCCACCATGATGATCAGTGTGGCGGAGGAGTAATCAAATCCCAGTGCCTCTCCTGCTTGCCTCGTCCATGTGGTGACAGCCAGGGCAGTGGATGCAGTTACAGGTCCACGCATGAGCCACTTGAAGAGCCGCCGCTTAATCACGCGGTCTGGCCAGGGCACACCGAAGAATGCTACGGCGTAGGCCATAAGCACGAGCAAGATAGAAACGAGCAGGTTGCTTAAGGTGACTGCTAACCAAAACAAGAGTGGAAATTCGGCAGCAATGCCGGAGCCGAAGAGCAGATACGGGAACGAGCCAATAGCAGGTGCCAATGCGCCTAGCAGGAGATAATTCATCCGTCTACGACTGGAGCTTGTCACTGTACGTCGCTTGGCGCGCACGAGGTTGTATCCAGCTAAAATCATGCTGGCAATATAGTAGAAGGTGAATATCCAGGTTAGCCAGGTGCGTTCCAGGTGAGGGGCTGCTTTTCCATCCTGGACCAAAGGACCGGCCAGGAGCGAAAGAGGTAAGGTGAGCAGAAAGATCAGTGAGATGGCGTAAGTCAGCCGTACTGCCAGTCGCCGCCGGCCACGTGAAGGTTTCCCGGTAGTTTCTAGCAAGGCGTCTGAGAAGTGCAAATATGCTGGCGGCAGAAAAGCGATCCCCACCCATTGCAGCCGCAACCAGAAGGCCAACTCCTGAGGCGTAGCCGCGACAGACCCAACTGCGTCGCAAACGAAGACTATCACTACGCAGACTAAGATGAAAGAAAAGGATCGCGTTACTCGGTTGCGTAAATTGAATGACAGCGCATAAAGCAGTAGGGAAAATGCAGTGATTGCAATTCCCGCCGTAAGCAGTTGGTTTAATGTGCGCAGACCATCAAGAATAACGATATACATAACTGAAGTGTCAATGGATCAACATACCAACATGTACCTGTACAATATTAAAGGTAACTACCAGCTTTGGAGGGGGAGCGCCGCCGATATTTCTTTTTACAGGCTGGGCAGTTACATTTAAAGCATATTTTCACCGGATAGATTTTCCAAAGAACAGACCAATGTCGTAGTTCGCGTAATACCTTTCATTGTAACCGCAAAAATCATAGCCAAGTTTTTGGGCTAGATGGATGGTTGCGTAGTTTTTTGGTTGCATTTCCAAGACAATGCGTTGGCAACCAAGGTTGCTGCCCAACTCCTGACCTGCCAGAACAAGGGTACTACCGATCCCCTGGAGGCGCAAGCGACGGATCACTGTCAGATCGCTCACCCAGGCGGTCAGTGGGGCGATGTTTAGCATCAGGCTGATATAACCAACTGGTTGACCCTCTATTAATGCTACAAGCAAACCTGCCCGCTGGTTCCAGTCCTCAGTAAGTGTATCTACACGGTGGGGGTATTCTACCCTGACAGAACGTGGTAGGCGGATTTCTCGGAAGCTGACCCCAACTAACCCCTCCTCTGACTGAATTTCCATTTGCCATACATATTCTGTAGTGTAATTATGGTCAATGGCTACCAGGGTTGGGATATCTTGGGCAACAGCGGGTCGAATTTCTATCTCGGGCATCCGGTTTCACCTTTTATGGTAATGGAGTCTCTATTGCGGTTTCTACACGTACCTGGATTATACACGGTGATTGTGTCTGTCCCTGGTTGTCCGCGACCACCAAGCTTAACTGGTGGTTCCCAGGTGATAGGAGGCTGGTATTCCAGGTACCTAATGTGTCATTGATTTTTGCCTCATCCCCAGCAAGGATGGTAAGCCAATTCGTTTCTTCAGTACGCTTCATCTCAAGCTTATAGAACCCAAAGTTGGGGATGTTTGCCGTACCCATGATATCTACTATGCCACTGATTTCGTCCCCATCTTCCGGAGAAGTGATCATGACTTGGCCTGGAATACAGCCTGTGTCGGGCGTTGAGATGCCAATCTCTTGTGTAGCTGTAGCCGTAGCCGGGGTCCCCTCAGGCCCTGGGGTGTCAGGGGGCAAGGTAGTTGATGGGGTTGCTAACAAGTCTAAGGTAGGGGTAAAGAGTGGGTTTGCTCCGGGTACGGATGGGGCAACGAAAGAGACGAGGACAAATTGCGTGACGGCCAGCGCTAGCAGCAGCACTAAAACACTTGCCGCCTGGTTAAGCCGTGATTGGGCGTTCTCGCGTTCCAGGCCAAAAGCAGAATCGCGCAGCTCTTGCCAGGCCAGTATGAATTTTCGAATATAAATCAAGCCCCCTAACCCTAAAAGCAAGTAAATCCATATTTCGTAGGCCCTAAAAAAGCGCAGTGCTTCTTCCATGGAGTGTCCAGGTTGGCGGATTTATAATTGGCGCAGTACACCCCTGATGAGCGTCGTTAATTTAGGAACGATAACCTGGCCTGCTTCCAACACTTCCTCATGGGTGGTGACGGTATTGCCGTCCAGGTTGGCTTTATTGCTGATACCAGAAATGCCTAGAACGCGTTGGTCTGCATGGCGCGCAACGGTCACCTCTGGTACTGTTGACATGCCCACAGCGTCTGCGCCGATACCTCTCAAGAAGCGCAAGTCGGCCGGGGTCTCAAATGATGGACCTGCCAGGCAAATGTAAACGCCCTCATGTAAGGTGATGTCATTCTGACTGGCGACCTGTCGCGCCAGATCACACAGTTCCCGGTCATAGGCCCTGCTCATGTCTGGGAAGCGTGGGCCGAGCTCATCCAGGTTAGGGCCACGCAAGGGGTTGAGCCCTGCCATGCCGATCAGGTTGAGGTGGTCTGTGATCAACATTAAATCGCCAGGAGAAAAATCCGGGTCAACAGCTCCGGCCGCGTTTGTTACGATCAAGATTTTCACTCCCAGGCGTTGCATAACACGCACCGGTAATCCAAACTGGGCTATGCTATACCCTTCATAGTAGTGGGCGCGTCCCTGCATAACCAGGACATCTTGGCCTTCTAATTGTCCAATGACCAACTGGCCGTGATGCCCAACTACAGTAGAAACGGGCCAGGTTGGCAGTTCTTCATACGGTATACGGACGGCTTGTTCTACAGCCTCCGCCAGCGGGCCCAAACCAGATCCTAAAATGATGCCTACCTGGGGTTGCATTGAAATCCGTCCGCGGATGATTTCCGTGATATTGTCAATTTGCGCGAGTGTGAGAGGATCACTCATAGTTTTTTCCTTTGGGTAATTATTGGTCTGATGATGAAACTATGCCTGGCGTGACGCGAGGTGGATTTAGAAAAATTTTTCCCGCCCCGGCAGCGAAAAATATTATATCATGGTGCATACTTTGAGGCTTCATACCAAAAGAGGGAAATACCGAAAAACAGGGGTGCAGATCTTTTTGCGCTATACGTTTGCTAATACACCCTTAAACGCAGCTATGGCTTGATCGACTTCTGCATCCCCTATCCAGTAATGGGTGACGATCCGGAAGCGACGCGATCCCACAATACCAACCCGCACGTTACGTTCCGCCAGGAATGCTGCAACCTGATCAGCGTCCAGGGGTACATCTTCTCTTAAGGAGCAAAAGATCATGTTGGTGTAAGGTGTTCCTGGGTCAAGCGCTATACCTGGAATCTCGGATAGTCCTTCGGCTAGGTGTCGCGCCCGGGTGTGGTCTTCATCGAGCCGGTTCGCAATCGTTTCCAAGGCGATAATCCCCGCCGCAGCCAGCACACCAGCCTGGCGCATACCTCCCCCCAATTGTTTTCGAATACGGTGAGCGCGAGCAATAAATTCTTTGGAGCCGCATATGTCCGATCCCACCGGTGCACAAAGCCCTTTGCTGAGGCAAAAGGTGACCGAATCGGCTGGGGCAACCAGCTCCTGCGCGCTCACCCCAATCGCCGCTGCGGCATTGAATAGACGTGCCCCGTCCATGTGTACCCATAAGTTGTGCTCACGGGCCAGGTCCCCAACTGCCTGTGTATACTCTACGGTAAGGGGGACGCCTCCACAACGGTTGTGGGTGTTTTCCAGAGTGATCAGGCGGGTGATCGGTTGGTGTTCGTCATCTGGGCGGATGACAGATCGGATATCATCCAAGTCCAGGGTGCCATCCGGTTTATTGGGAATCTGGCGAGAGTGCACTCCTCCCAAAGCCGAAATACCTCCCGCTTCAAACAGAAGTGTATGCGCCTGGTCTCCTAGGATGACCTCATCGCCACGACCGCAATGGGCTAAAATGGCTGCCAGGTTACCCATTGTCCCGGAGGCGACAAACAACCCGGCTTCTTTACCCATTCGTTCCGCCGCTAGCTCTTGCAAGCGGTTAACTGAGGGATCCTCACCATAAACATCATCGCCTACTGGAGCTGTCTCCATCGCTTGGCGCATTTCCGGGGTAGGCTGGGTTACGGTGTCGGAGCGTAGATCTATCCAATCCATTTTTGTATCCTCTCAATAAGTAATGATTCCACTGAAAAAAAGGCAAACGTCGAGAATAAGGGAGGATGATTTATCCTTCAATATGCTCCACGTAAGCCCTGCAATATTTGCTCCAGCTCACTTGGCAAAGGGGCTTCGAAGGTGCGCGCTTTGCTCTCTCCTGGAAGGTTGATCGTCAGGCGGGCGGCGTGCAAGAAGTGACGGACGGTTGTGATGCTTGGCTTCCGTAGTCCGTAGGTGGTATCCCCAACAACAGGACAGTCCAAATAACTAAGGTGCAATCGAATTTGGTGGGTGCGCCCGGTGATCGGGTGGATCTCTAAGAGCGTGTGCTGGGGAAATGTCTCCAAGGTCTTGTATTCGGAGATGGCCTGGCGCCCTTTTTTCGGCATCACCACAGCCATATGTTTGCGATGAACTGGATCACGCCCAATGGGAGCCTCAATCCTTCCGGTAGGTGTGGGAGGTTTGTTTTCTACCAGTGCCAGGTATACTTTTTCGACTTGGCGAGCTTGAAACTGCTCTTGTAGTTGGCGGTGGGCGAAATCGTTTTTGGCGAGCAGAATTATCCCTGATGTGTTTTTATCCAGGCGATGTACAATGCCGGGCCGTCCTTCGCCGCCAATCCCTGCCATCTCGGGCGCGTGTGCCAGGGCGGCGTGCACCAACGTGCCGCTGGCATGTCCCGCGGCTGGATGAACCACCATCCCGGCTGGTTTGTTGACGACCATCACATCCTCATTCTCGAAGAGAATATCCAAAGGGATGGATTCCGGTACCAGCGTGCTGGGTGTCGGGGGAGGGACGCGGACCTGCACGAGGGACCCCATTTCTAACGTTTTACCTGTTTTGCGGATAGTTTCGCCATCCACCGTCACATAACCGTCTTTAATCAACCCTTGCAAGCGCGTACGTGAAAAATCTGGCAGACAAGTTACCAGGTACTTGTCCAGGCGCTGGGCCTCTTCATTTTCGAAATGGAAAACGAAAAGGCGATCATTCACCCTGTAGTTCCTCGGGAACTGAGGGGTTTATGTTTTCAGGTGTAGAAGGTTCATCGCTGGGTTTTGGTTTGCGTTCCTGAAGCCACATCCCTACGATCAATATCGCTACCCCAAGGGATATACATGCATCGGCAACGTTCCAAACTGGAAAATTCCCTATCGAGATGAAATCTGTCACATATCCATGGGTCAACCGGTCGGTAAGATTGCCGAGGGCGCCTCCGAGCTGTAGTGCCAGAGCCAGCCTGATATACCAGTTCTCGCGTGGAACCTTTGGATAGTAATAGATGATCGCTATGGCAACCAAGATGGCCAGTATCGTAAAAATATCGCGAAATCCCTGGAGAATGCCGAAGGCTGCCCCCGCATTTTTCCAGTGAACGATGCGGGCGTAAGGTGCCAACCACTCATATGGTGACCAAGCCTGTCCAAATGGCACCTGGGTACGCACAAGCGTTTTTGTCCATTGATCTAAAATAACGATAGAACCAGATATAACCAATAAAGTGAGGTAATCGCGTATATACTTTTTCAAAATAGAACTCCGTCAGCTATTTGTTATGTGTGGACCTCATTTTACCTCATTAGATGGCTGGTCAAATGGTGATTAAGAGAACGGGGGGATAAGAAGTCAGCTAACCAACGGGTAAATGACGGCTGCTCCTCCCTCAAAAACGCTACCAGGTGAGCTGGGCAACCAGCGCGACAATCGCTAGCTCCAAAGCCCGGTACAGGGACATGCGCTTGGTTGGCGCTGGCCAAAGCCTGGCTCCATAAACATTCTAAAGGGACTGATCCCAGGTAACTTTCACCGCCTGCCTGTTCCACGAAATGGTAACTGCGCAGCCGCGCCTTAGCACGTAAGGTATCGATGTGCCAATGGGGATTTCCATCACCGCGCAAATGTCTCCCCAGGCGCGCTCGCAATCCACCAGAGCCGAAAGCGCTGCCTAAGTATACGTACTCTCCAACGGGAAAGGTAAATTCTCCCAGCCTTCCCACGCTGAGAAGGGTGGATTGGGAAAGGTGTAGATGTAGGGCATAGGTGCCAGGGGTGACGGGCAAATCAGTCATGAGGCGTTAGGCCCAAGTATCTTCCGACAAAATCTAGTTGATGGGCAATAAAGACCAGTTCGGCGCGCTCAACCTGGGAGTGGCGTTTGGAGACCCAGGCCTCAAATTGGGCGTGATCCAGTTCGGGGTGCCCGGAGAGCGCATTGTGGATAGTATGGATAATGAAATGTAAGAAAAAGGCCTCATCCTTCTGATAACCATCCTGGCCGGGAAAGATTATCCAATCAGAAGCACCGGCATCCAGGATATGAGTTCCACTACCCATTAAATGTTTGAACAGATGGCTACCGGAACGGCTGTCCCCCGCTGGTTTCCCGTTAATAACACGAGCATCCATTGTTTGATGGTAAAGGTCTTGGATCAGTGTATCAAGGACGGGATCGATCACCGGCTCGAGCAAAGTGAGACCGTCGAAGTTGAGGGTAAAGTAATACAAGCCATCTTTTTGCAGCAAGCTAAACATTTTTGGCAAAGTAGTTGGAATATCCACCAGGTCCAGGAAGGCGTGCGCAACAAGCAGGTCCCAAGAGCGATGACCCGCTTCTCGAGCGACGAAATCAAACAAATCGATCGCTTCCAACTCGATCTCTATCTGTCCTCCGGGTCTTTTTAAGGTAAGCTTTTTATTGCTTTGAGTGACCTGATAAGCGTGCTCTGAAGCCCAACGATTTAGCCTGTGATGGGCAAAAGATATGTTCTCGTTCTCAGCGTCGATGGCGGTGTAATGGGCATGAGTCAGTAATTCCCGTTCAAGCATACGCTCGATCATCGTACCGATCCCCGCGCCAACCTCGAGCACGCGAATAGGCTGCTTTGATGTAGAGTTGGAGGATGAATTCCTCAATGTATCCCAAACATTTTTGTTGAGAGCCCGGTCGTCAACGCTTTTCTTAGCTGCTAGGTAGCGAGTGAAGGGATAATCTATGGGTAAGGGCATTTTTACTTCACCAGGCCAGTGCAGTTGGGCCTAAATACATCGGGGGTTTCTGTTATCTCCTGCCTGCTAATGCTCATTAAGTAGTAGCGGGAAAAATCTCAAAAAGTCGTAGCGCTCTTAGCGACTGCCAATCGAGCGGGAGGTGCAATTGAAACATAGGTAAATTGAATTGAGA
>DAOVXM010000243.1 GCA_030636125.1 Chloroflexota bacterium
TACTTGAGGCGGTTGGGTGAAAATTGATGTCCATTTTAAAAGTGTCAGGTGGCTAGATGCACTATTATAGGTGAACAAATAGTCCAGAAAGCAATAATCTGGAAATTCGATTATCAGGGTTTTGGTTGTGTAACAACCCAAGAGAGGAAGATAAAAATGGCCCCTCTACCGAAAAGAAAAATCTCAAAGGGTCGGCGTGATCGTCGCCGGGCCCACCACGCACTGAAATCTCGCAATCTTGTTCAATGCAGCAATTGCGGTGATATGCGATTACCTCATACGGTATGTCCGAACTGCGGTCATTATAAAGGTAGGGAAGTCGTAGACGTTGAAGAGTAACAATAAACAATCGAGCCGTGAAAGTCACGGCTCGATTGCTTTTAATAACTTGGCAGCCACAAAATATGAAACTACAACCTAAAACCACAGCTTTCTTATTCCCTGGTCAAGGCTCTCAGGTTCTGGGAATGGGTCGTGAGTTAGCGGAAGAATATTCGCAAGCACGAGATACGTTCCAGGAAGCTGATGATGTACTAGGTTTTCCTCTTTCTACTATGGCCTGGGAAGGACCCGAGGGGGAATTGAACGACACAATCAACACCCAACCAGCACTCCTAGTTCATTCTGTGGCTGCCTTACGCGTCTTCCGAAGTATTTACATTCAGTTTAAACCAGCCTTTGTCGCGGGCCATTCAATGGGTGAGCTTAGTGCCTTAGTGGCCGCTGGAGCACTACCCTTCCCTGATACGTTACGATTGGTACGAACCCGTGGAGAACTTATGAAACAAGCCGGTCAAGTATCCCCCGGTGGTATGGCAGCAATTATTGGATTGGACATTGCTACTCTTGAAGAGATTTGTCAAGACGCGAGCACTCGAGATGATATGGTACAGTTAGCAAATGACAATTGCCCTGGCCAAGTTGTTATTTCCGGAGCGATTCCCGCCCTTGAACGGGCTATGGAACTGGCTAAGATAGCCAAAGCTCGCCGTGTTGTCCGGCTGAAGGTGAGTATCGCTGCCCATTCTCCGTTAATGGGTCACGTCCAAAATGATTTCAACCAGGCTGTAGCTGCTGCGCCAATTTCCGATCCACATACACCAATTATCGGGAACGTCACAGCAACACCCATGATTACAGATGTGCATGTTCGCTCCGATCTAAAAGCTCAACTTCGTTCACGCGTTCGTTGGACCGAATCCATACAATACATGATTACAAAAGGGGTTACAAGATATATAGAAATCGGTAGCGGCTCAGTATTGGTTGGCCTGCTCAAACGTATTGATCGTGATGTAGTTGGTCTGACATTAGGAAAACCTACAGATTTTGAAATGCTTGACAACAATTGATCACAGTAGACCCTAAATCATATACCCTAAAAAAATTTAAACGCATACTATGCTAGTGCGGTATAATGGGAACTCGATGAGTCAAGCTCAAGACGAGCTGTGTATCGTTTGCTGGTGAGGTGCAAAAACATCATTATCTTGGTTAATATATTCAATTGAATTGGCATACTTTCATACGAAAACAATACACAACTGAATCATACTGAAGGAGGATTTTTACATGAGTTTTGAAGGTAAAATCGCTTTAGTCACTGGGGCTGCTAGAGGAATAGGACGCGCAATTGCAGAGACATTTGCTCATCATGGTGCCCAAGTAGTTTTAGCTGACCTAAACTTCGATCAAGTCAATGAGACTGCCTTGGAAATCTCCCAAGAATCTGGACAAAAGACACTTGCGCTACCTGTTGATGTGTCCGATACAATCAGCGCAAAAGAAATGGTTACTAAAGCTCTGGAAGAATTTGGGCATGTCGATATTTTAGTCAACAACGCCGGTATCACTCGCGACACATTGATTATGCGTATGGAAGAAGCTGACTGGGATGCTGTGATTGACATAAACCTTAAAGGTGCTTTTAATTGTAGTAAAGCCATTGTTAGACCAATGATGAAGCAACGCTACGGTCGTATCGTAAATATCTCTTCTGTTTCTGGACTTGCCGGCCAAGCCGGACAGACAAACTACTCTGCCTCCAAAGCTGGATTAATCGGTTTTACTAAGGCCTTAGCCCGCGAGGTTGCCTCGCGGCAAATTACCGTCAACGCGGTTGCACCTGGGTTTATCCCCACCGCATTAACCGATGTTTTACCCGAAGACTTAAAGACAGAATTGATGAAGTTTACTCCGCTGGGTAGGTTTGGTAAACCTGAAGAAATCGCTTATGCTGTCGCTTTCCTCGCATCCGATGAAGCATCATACATCACCGGTCAAGTGTTGAGTGTAGATGGTGGCATGATGATGATGTAAGCTCAAGAATCACCTTTAGAGTAAAAACATCCATTAACATTTGGTTATCTATACATCAATCAATATTCAATATGAGATCTGCACTTCAATAAATTCAACGAAGGCTAAAGAAGATGACAGAATCTAAGTCTACTCCTGGTAAAACAACGATCGCTCCTGATGTCTTGACAACTATCGCTCGCCTGACTACATTGAGCGTGGATGGTGTCAGCCGTTTCTGCCCGGAACCTGCTGGAGTCAGCAGGCTCTTTCATAAAGGGCTACGCGATGGTGTGCGTATTGAGGTTCAAGATGATAGTGTTTATGCCGACCTTTATGTAGTTTTGAATGAGGATGTAAATATCCGAGATGTCAGTCGCAACATCCAAATGAAAGTCGCACGTGCGATTTCGGAGATGGTTGGTATGCAAGTTGGACAGGTTAACATTCATATTGAAGATATCGACTATCCCGGAGAACCTGAGGCCTAGTCTCCTATGAAATCTCGCACCAGGGCACGCGGTGTTGCCCTGCAGGCACTTTACGAAATTGACGTAGTAAACCATCCGCCCGGCACAGTCTGGGAAGAACGTGTTAAAGCGTCGGCATTAGACGATAAGCTAGCCAATTTCGTACGTGAGATTATCTTTGGTGTCTGGCCCATTCGGCATCTTCTCGATGAATTCATCTCAGAGCATGCTCCAGAATGGCCTCTTGACCAGGTAGCTATCATCGACCGCAATATCTTACGCATCGCCTTATGGGAAATTGCCGTTTATGAAAAAACTCCGATCAAAGTTGCAATCAATGAAGCTGTTGAACTTAGTAAAGTTTATGGATCAGATAGTACTCCTCGTTTCGTAAACGGTGTCTTGGGTAGCCTTGCAAACCGTCAAAATGAAATCAAACAATCACTTAACCAACTTTCAAAATAACCCATTTATTCGTTTGGAACTTCACTGGTAGGGATCGGGGTCATTGTTTATGGATATTCTCGGTATCGGTCCATTAGAGTTTTTCTTCATAATCTTGATTGCACTGATAGTGCTTGGACCTAAAGATATGGTCAAAGCAGGTCGTACAATTGGTAAATTCATGCGCACAGTGGTAACTTCACCTAATTGGAAAATGTTACAACAAGCCTCAAGAGAAATTCGCGGCTTACCCAATCGACTAATGAGGGAAGCTGGTATCGATGAACTTCAAGCAGACCTGCCTACCTCAAATACTATCAGCCGAAGTCTTGGACTTGATGAGATTGAAAAAGATATTGGTTCAATTAAATCCGATATGTCGGACTGGACAACACCACCTCCAATCAGTGAAGCGCCTCCGAGCTCTACTAATTCAGATCAATTATCTCCTGCACCAGAACCCAACCAAGAACCTGAATATTCTACTGAATCTATCGAAGATACCGACACCGACTGATATAAATCCACTATGCTTCGTTCAATTTGGCGTATTATTAAATTTCCTTTCGTTCTGATCTCCCGCTGGTTTGCAAATATCTACAGAAACATTCACCAGCTTCTAACAGAAGAACCTGAAGACGAACCACTACCCGATACCTTTGCTAAAACAATTGAAAACCCAATGGGGGTCTTTGAACATTTAGACGCGCTACGAAAACATCTCTTACGAGCGGTCGCTTTTTTAGTTATTACTACGGCCGTTGCCTTCATTTTTTCAAGTCAATTATTAGACTTATTGGCTCAACCTGTTGGTGGTATCAAAGAATTAGTAGCTATTGATGTCACCGAACCGATCAGCGTAATAATGCGCATTTCATTGCTGGCTGGCTTTGCCTTGGCATTGCCCTATATCATGTTAGAGTTGTGGTTATTTATCGCACCTGGTTTGAAAAAAGGGTCTCGATTATTCAGCCTGGCAGCCATACCAATAGGCGTGCTATTTTTCTTGACTGGAATGGCATTCGCTTACTTCATAATGTTGCCTGCTGCGATTCCATTTCTAGTCACCTTTATGGGTATACCAACCCAGCTACGTCCATCCAATTATGTACGCTTTGTTACTAGTATTATGTTCTGGTTAGGGCTAGCATTTCAATTTCCATTAGTGATCTATGTATTGGCCCGGATAGGTTTAATCCAAGGTAAACAATTATTGGAACACTGGCGAATAGCCATAATCATCATTGCTGTTATAGCTGCAGCAATCACACCAACAATCGACCCTGTCAATATGGCTTTAGTAATGGGACCACTTATCGCCCTCTATTTCTTAGGCATTGCCCTGGCATTTCTTGCCCAACGCGGAAGGTCTTCCTCCCTTGAAAGCCCTGTATAGGAAGAAATAAGATGCATGCCTGTCGCGCCCTCCTTTATATGCCCGGCGATGATATGCATAAAATTCGCAAGGCCACCACACTAGGGGTGGACTGTATTTGCATGGACATGGAGGATGGCGTTGCACCCAGCTGCAAAGAACAAGCGCGGTCCATAATCTCCCAAGCTTTACAAAATCTAAACTTCGGTCTATCCGAGCGTTTAGCACGTATTAATGCGATTGGAACTGGTCTTGAAATGGAGGACCTCACCTCAGTATTACCCGCTCATCCTGACGGGATTGTAATCCCCAAGGTGGAGAATGCAGATCAGATAAGATGGGTCAGCGAACAAATTGCTGTCATCGAGAAAGAATTTGATTGGCAGGTAGGAGGGATACCTGTATTAGCTGTTGTTGAAACAGCACGAGGTATTGTCAATCTTCAAGAGATAGCAGGATCAGATGCCCGCTTGCA
>DAOVXM010000038.1 GCA_030636125.1 Chloroflexota bacterium
CGCTATACCATTCGCTAGTTTGGCGATTGTGTTGGCTGTGACCGGCGCAATGACCAATAAATCGGCACTTTGGGCTAATCCGATATGCAGCACATGACCCTCGCTGCCCCATAGATCGCTGTCTACATAAACACGTTGCCCCGTGACGGATTGGAATGTTAGCGGGGAAACGAATTGGGTTGCCGCCTGGGTCAGGATAACATCCACCGGCGCGCCGGATTGGGTCAATTTGGAGGCCAGGTCAGCGGCTTTATAGCAAGCGATAGAGCCAGTGATACCAAGTAGGATGTGTTTTCCTTGTATGGGGTTATTCATTGGAGTAATCAGAAGTTAGTAAATTGGGAGACAATTGTGTATTGATTGTAAACCTATCCATAGTAAAAATTATTTTATTACTAGTGTTGCGCGGCGAAAGTGACTCGATAGTTTGGTAATAATGGCCCAACACTTTAAGCTTTGTCAAGGGTGTAGTAACCGGATATCGAATAAAACTTTCATCCTTGACAAAGCACTAGCCGTGAAGCTTGTAAATAAATATACCAGAGAAAAGCGCTTATATTCAGACAAAACCAAAATGGATTCGGATTAAAATGGAGGTGGATGAAGACAGGGAGGATGATTAATCGCTCTGGCAAGTAATACAAGACTGGACCGGTCTCTGAGACCGGTCCAGTCTTGTTAAAAGTTGGAAATAAAATAAGTGGCTTTCCGCAGCCCTAGGATGATGGTTTGGCGACGAAATTGAGTGTAACTTTGACTTCATCCTCTGTATTAAGGATTCCGGCGATGCTGATCGGGCCGAAGCCGAAATCGCTCATCAAGATGGTAGTGGTCGCTTCTCCAGACAGTGTGTCTCCATCTAACTTGACCACCGCATCGAAGGTGACTGGTTTTGTGACATCACGCACGGTCAGGTCACCGGTTATTTGCAGGGAGACCTCTTCACCCTCTAGATATGATTCGGGTAAACCATCCATCTGCGTTATATTGAATGTTACTTCCGGGAAACTGGCGGATTCTAGAAAGCGGTTCCGCAGTGCGTTATCCCGGCGGTCGCTGTCCGATGTAAACTGGCTGATGTCGGCTGTGAAGGTACTAAAACTGATGTCCCGGGGATTTTCACGGTTACCAGAGATTTCACCAGAAATCTGCGTTGTTATACCAACAGCTACATTGAAGCGATTATCCTGGTTGAGAAAGACTTCTCCCACTTCGTATTGCAACTGTGATTCACCTGGGACGATTTTGTAGATCGTCACGACTGCCTCAGCAGATGCTGGCTGGGGTTCCTCCTGGGGTGGTGCAGTGGGTTCAGCTTGGGTAGGTTCTGGGGGAGCTACGGTAGTAGGCTCTGGTGTTACCTGGGAGCTGCAGGCTGCCAGTAAGAAGGCAAGAACAACTAGAAATATTGTTTTTTTATACATCAATGTTTTCCTTTTTCGTGTGATAAGTGCAAAAATAGATCCGCAGGGCGATGCGGGACCCTCACAATTTGCACCCAGGAACACTTTTTAAAGTATTGGGAGCTAATTATAACAAATATTATGAAAAATGTTTTAATATGGAATTCTTTTCTAGGAATTGGATAGTGGTAATTCGACTTGCACCAGGCGATCCCTACCAGCTAAATCTTGTAGGACCACGACTGTAGCTTGAGGGAAGGCGTCATGAGATAGGGAACGGATGGCGTCACCCATGTTGGCTTCAATCTCAAGAAACAGGCAACCCCCAGAGGCTAGATTTATGGGAGTTTGTTGGAGTAGCCGTTGGAAGAGATCCAAGCCGTCTTCACCTCCGGAGAGGGCAAGGTTAGGTTCCCAGCGGCTCACCTGGAGAGATTTTAATATTTTCTTGGGAATATAAGGCAAGTTAGCGCAGATCAGGTCAAAACGCTTGTCAGTGGCAGGTGCAATGCTCCGCAGCAGGTCGCTTTGGACGAGATGCACACGCTCTGCTACGTTGTGTTTGATCACGTTGCGTTGGGCTACTTTCAAGGCTGGCAGAGAAATATCGCTGGTCACGACTTGTAGATCGGGCATTTGCTTGGCCAGGGAAATGGCGATGCAGCCTGATCCCGTACCTACTTCAGCTATCCAGCGCCTAGCAGGGTGTGCGCCTAACCATTCCAAACTTCGTTCTACCAGCAACTCAGTTTCTGGGCGTGGGATGAGCACATCAGGGGTGATAATAAAATCGAGGCCGTAAAACTCCCAATGCCCCAAGACATATGGGAGAGGTTCGCCGTTTTCCAGGCGGGCAAGAGCCATTTCAAGTTGATGAGTTTGTTCTGGGGACAGCACAGCTTCCGGGTGTGCCAGAACCCATGCACGTGGTTTGCCCAGGATAAAAGCCAGCAATACCTGGCTGTCCAGACTGGCTGTGTCGCTCGTTGTTGCTAGTCGAGAACTAATTTTGTTTAATAATATAGCTATGGAGTTCAAGGATATTACAGGGTATCTCTCGGCGAACGAGCTGTGGATGTAGGACTTACGCAGATCGGTGAGGAAAACTTCGGCTCTTACCAATTCAACTCTGCGCAACCTGAGACTGATGCAGTGCTGCGCTCACTTGTTGGTTTATTGACCTTGTTATTATTTGCAAACTCGCTTATTTAACTAGTCCTGCAGCGGCCAAGCGCTGGGCTTCTTCTCGTGTGGCCAGTTCATCAATGAACTCATTTAGGTCGCCATCCATGACCACTGGCAAATTATGAGAGGAGAGGTTGATACGATGGTCGGTAACGCGCGATTGGGGGTAGTTGTAAGTGCGAATTTTCTCGGAGCGTTCTCCCGTGCCGACTTGCGAACGTCGATCTTCGTCAACCTCCTGGCGTCGTTTCTCTTCCTCAATTTCGTACAGTCTTGCACGTAAGATGCTCATGGCGCGTAACCGGTTTTGTAACTGGGAACGCTCGTCCTGGCATTGTACGACGATGCCGGAGGGAATATGAGTGAGCCGTACGGCAGTCGAGTTTTTCTGTACGCTCTGTCCACCTGCTCCAGCCGATTTATATACGTCCATGCGAATATCGTTATCGGGGATATTGATTTCTACTTCGTCCACTTCTGCCATTACTGCAACCGTGGCGGCGGAGGTATGAATCCGACCTTGGGACTCAGTGATGGGGACGCGCTGCACGCGATGCACACCCGATTCATACTTCATCCGGGAGTAAGCTCCCTCGCCTTTTACCAGGAAGATGATTTCTTTATAGCCGCCGATGCCGATTTCGTTGGTTGACATGATCTCGATATTCCATCCCTGGCGTTCGGCGTAGTGACTGTACATGCGGTAGAGATCGGCGGCGAATAGTGCGGCTTCGTCACCACCGGTACCAGCGCGGATCTCCATGATCACGTTACGTACATCGCGTCTATCTCTCGGCAGCAACATGCTCCTGATCTCAGTTTCCAGCTCGATGATCTGGGGTTCCAAGTCGGAAATTTCTGACTCTGCCAGCAGACGCAGCTCCTCGTCGTCAGAATCTTGCAGTTCATGGGCTTCTTCCAGGCTGGTGAGTGCCTGGCGATATTGGCGTGCATTGTTTACCAGGGGTTCTAATTCGGCACGTTCAATGCCCAACTCTGCCGCCTGTTGGTAATCGTTGCCCACTTCCATCAAGAGTCGATTGATTTCTTCGTATCTTTCTTCAATTCCAGCTAACTTTTCTAGCATAAAGTCTCTACCTGCAATAATTGATTTGATTTTTGAGTATAAAAAAACCGCCTTCACGGCCAATTGCTGCTGTGATTGGCGGTTGTTTTTGCGAATTGTAGTCTTACTCCTTACCGCCAATATAAGTGTTATTGTGTCTGGTCTATTGACCTATTGATTATACCATTGGAACTTTTATGCAAAGATAAACGTCTTATAAGCGTTGTAGGATAATGCTCCTTGCTTATTACAATGGGAGGGTCTTATGAAACCGAAGCTATTCCCCATCATCGTATTCGCGATCTTTATTTTATTGGTTTTCCCTAACCCGGCACGCGCCGATGGGATTATTGTACCCCTCCCGCCGGTCTGTGAGCCAGGTCCCTGTCCACCACCACCTTGTCCGGGACCACACCCCTGTCCAATTCCGCCACCCATCGCGCAATTAGTTATTCGATATCACCACGTTACTGTGACTATTAAGGACCAGGTCGCTGTTACACATGTTGACCAGGTTTTTTATAATCCCAATGACTGGCAGGTCGAGGGAACTTATATTTTTCCCATTCCTATCGACGCGGCTGTAACCTCATTTACTTTGTGGGTTGATGGCCAACCTGTTAAAGGCGAAGTTTTAGATGCAAAAGATGCCCGTCGAACCTATGAGGAAATCGTCAGGAACCTAAGGGATCCAGCCTTACTAGAATATGCCGGCCAAGGTGCAGTACAGGCTCAGATTTTCCCAATCTTGCCCCAGGGAGAACGGCGGGTCGAATTGGAATATTCTCAGGCCCTCCCGGCTGAGAATGGGTTGGTTCGTTATGTTTACCCACTGAACACGGAGAAATTTTCCCTCTGGCCTCTGGAGGATGTATCCGTCAGTATAGACATACAGTCATCCACGGTGCCAATAAGAGCGGTGTATTCACCCAGCCACAGCATATCGACAAGTCGTGAAAGCGATAGGCATGTGATTGTTGGCTACGAAGAGTCCGACGTGCGTCCGGATACTGATTTCGCCTTGTATTATTCTCTGGGTGAAGAAGAAGCCTTTCACCTACTACCATTTCGTGATCCTGGTGATGCCGACTCGGATGGTTTCTTCATGCTTTTATTGGCCCCCCGCCCAGATGCTTCGTTGCGAACCCTGCCAAAAGATGTGATCTTGGTTTTAGATCATTCAGGTAGTATGGATGGTGAGAAGTTCCAGCAAGCGCAAGAGGCTTTACGTTACATCTTGAGACAGCTCAATCCCGAAGATCGCTTCAACATTATCGCATTCAGCACAGGCATGGAAACATATGCCAGTGGCTTACGTCCGGCCTCGGAAGTGAATGAGGCTTTGCCCTGGGTTGATCACCTCAGTGCAGTGGGCAGTACCGACATAAACCGCGCTCTATTGGAAGGTGCAGTAATAGCAGGTAACGAACGTCCCACTTACTTAATCTTCCTTACCGATGGATTGCCGACTGAAGGAGTTGTAGATAGCGAGAATATCCTGGACAATCTGGCATCTACCGCACCTGATAATCTACGCTTATTTGCGTTTGGAGTCGGGTATGATGTGGATACCTTCTTATTAGATTCGCTAGCTCAAAACCACCACGGTGCAAGCAAATATGTGTTACCTGGTGAGCGCCTGGATGAAGTGCTCTCAGCCTTTTATGCCAAAATCAGCACACCGGTATTGACAGATTTGTCCCTGGATTTTGGGAAGATCACTGCGTACGATATTTATCCAAATCCACTGCCTGACCTATTTGTTGGTTCTCAGATCATAGTTGTAGGTCGCTATCGAGAAAGTGGGTCAACAACCGTTACCCTCACTGGGGAAGTTAATAATCAAGTCCAGGAATTTCATTTCTTAGATCAGAATTTTCCAACGAAGAGCACATCAAAATCTGCCCTTCCCCGTCTTTGGGCGACGCGTAAAATCGGTTACTTATTGAACCAGATTCGTTTGCATGGACCGGACCAAGAAACGATTGATCAAATCGTGCGATTGAGCATCCGTTATGGCATAGTTACGCCGTACACTTCGTACCTGGTTACTGAAGAGTTTCCTTTAGGTGATGCTGAGCATGAGCGCATCGCTGGCGAGCAGTTCAACCAGATGCAATCGGCGCCGGCTGCGCCATCTTTCGGACGTGAAGCTGTAGAAAAAGCAGCCGCTGAGGGTGCACTGGCTGATGCTGAGGCGCCCCTTGCCCCTGCTCAAGAGGCTGCTGAGAAGGTGCGTATTGTTGGGTCACGTACATATGTACTCTCTGATAGTGTATGGGTGGATACCGCCTTCGACCCAGAGCAAATGCAAACCCAAAAGGTCGCCTTCCTCTCAGATGAATACTTTATACTGGCGGAGTCACGACCAGATTTAGCCTCTGGATTTGCCCTCGGACAACAGGTGATTGCATTGTCGGATGGTGTTGCTTATGAAGTGGTTGAGTCGACAGAAAATACAGAACCAATTGTTTTGCCTGCCACATTCACCCCTACTCCAGAGGATCCAATTCCCGTCGACACCCCAACGACGATCAATATCTCTGCTACAGAATATCCAGATAATAAACCCACCTCAAAACCAGCAACGGGTATGATGCCTTGCGCGAGTAGCATGCTACCTTTAGTATTGTTTCCTCTTTTTGGATATATATATTTTCGGCGGCGTTCTAAAATTGGCGGATAATCTGGGTAAAATCCACCCTTGCATTAATAAAAATTGGTGTATAATGATGTAGCGTTCGGGGAAATTGCCTATCTGGGTGAAAGTAACTTAGTTTTTTGTCTGTCGGTTATTTTTTTGTAGATCGTTTATTAATGTTTGTATATCCCGGAAAAGAGAGTTAAATTTACCAGCGCTAAGGAGACTTGCAACCAATTTCTTTGCATGCTATAATGCTTGCGCCGCAATACCCCCGATTTGATGCTCCCTGCCCGACCTTTTAAATATACTTCCTTAAATTTGGTGTGCCTGCTGTTGTGAAACAGCGTGAAGTGGCAGTGTTTTCCTATCCTTCTATTCCCATATTTTAAGTCCATGAGTAAAACAATGAAAGTAATTGAATTAGAAAGTACCCCCTTAACAGCGTTGCGTCAACGGGCAAAAGATTTGAACGTACCGCACGCAAAACGCTTGAAAAAAGAAGATCTGATCCTGCGTATCCAACAATACGAAGCTGAACAGGAAGGATTAGAGATGCGCGGTGGCATTCTCGAGATCATGAGCGAGGGTATCGGCTTTTTGCGTTCTGGTCATTACCAGCCAGGACCTTACGATATCTATGTTTCGCAATCGCAGATCCGGCGATACAACTTGCGCAATGGTGATATGATCATTGGCCATGTGCGACCCCCGCGCGAATCAGAGAGGCATTATGGCTTGCTCAAAGTAGAAAGCGTAAATAGTCTTAATGCTGAGGATGTGAAGCGTCGCCCAACCTTCGAGTCTTTAATTCCAATCTTCCCCGAAGATCGCTTTGACCTGGAGACAGATCGCCATACTTTGTCGACTCGCCTGATAAATTTGGTCACGCCTATTGGTCGCGGGCAGCGCGGTCTCATTGTTTCACCTCCAAAAGCTGGTAAAACGACGATTCTCAAGGAAATTGCCAATGCTATTTCGACGAAATGTCCTGAAGTGCACCTTATGGTAGCTCTGATCGGCGAGCGACCGGAGGAGGTCACTGATATGGATCGATCAGTGGACGCTGAAGTGATATCGTCTACTTTTGACGAACCGGTTTCTTCACATGTACGCGTGGCTGAGATGGTTTTGGAACGCGCAAAGCGATTGACTGAAGTAGGCCGTGACGTAGTGATCGTTATGGACTCAATTACCAGATTGGCGCGAGCTTATAACCTGGTGGTCACACCGTCAGGGCGCACATTATCAGGCGGTATCGATCCCTCGGCTTTATACCCTCCCAAGCGCTTCTTTGGTGCGGCGCGTAATATTGAGGATGGCGGTTCGCTGACGATCATCGCTACTTGTATTGTGGACACAGGTTCCCGTATGGATGATGTTGTTTATGAAGAGTTTAAAGGTACCGGCAACATGGAATTGCATCTCTCCCGTCGTCTACAAGAACGCCGAGTTTTCCCCGCGATTGACATTGCGCGATCGTCTACACGTCGTGAAGAGCTGCTGCTTGGCCCGGATATCACGCCGCGTGTTTGGCTTATGCGACGCATGTATGATCAATTGATCTCATCTCCTCCACATGGTGCTGGTTTGGACACGACTACGGGTACGGAAGCCATCTTACAGCGCTTAGCTCGCACATCGAACAACATGGAATTTCTGGAAACACTCACCGAGGAATAATCGGTGGATGGTAATTCATCTCCTGAGATTTACCCCTATCGCCCAAAAGTGTCTTCAAAATCCGGAACGTTTATTTCAACTATAGCTTGGGTCGTGGCTTTGAGCCTGGTCGCGGTGGCAGTCTATTTAGGCTGGCAGACGCGCTCTGCAACCGCGGCTGCTACTGTAGCCGAAGTTGTCGTGATCAAGACAGTTGCGTCACTTGAGGATAGTGATGGCGTTGAGGCGGAGATGCCCCAACTTGACTTACCTGGGGAGAGAGGGACCCTCCACCGGAAGGTCCAATTGCACACCATCATTCCTAATCGACCTAGAGAAGAAGTAAAACAACATACCGTCAGCATTGGTGATTCAGTATTTGAGATTGCTAATAAGTTCAATATCACACCCGAGACTTTATTATGGGCGAACTACGATCAGCTCAATGATGATCCTGATATGATCTCGGTTGGGATGGAGTTAAATATCCCGCCTGTGGATGGGGTATATTATGAATGGCAGGAAGAAGATACAATTGAGGCTGTCGCGGCCCGTTTTGAAGCGGATTTAGAAAAGATACTTGGTTTTTCAGCCAACCAGTTGGATTTGACCGAGCCCACCGTTGAACCTGGTGCTATGGTGATGATCCCAGGTGGACACCGTGAGTTTCGGCAGTGGCTCATTCCGGTGATTCCTCGTAGTAGAGCCGGGGTTTCCAGCTCTGTTTACGGGTCAGGTGCTTGTTCTGGGAGTTATGAGGGGGCTTATGGAAGCGGTGCATTTGTTTGGCCCGCTGGTAATCATTACATCTCCGGAAACGATTATTGGTCTGGACATTTGGCGATTGATATTGCCGCGGGTGATGGCGCCCAAATTTACGCTGCTGATAGTGGCGTAGTTGTATTCTCAGGGTGGGCCACAGGTGGTTATGGATATATGATCATGATCGATCATGGTAATGGTTATCAGACCCTCTATGCTCACCTTAGCAGCGTCAATGTCTCTTGCGGTCAGAGCGTTGGTCGTGGGCAGACTATTGGCTATTCTGGCAATACCGGGAACTCAACGGGTGCACACTTGCACTTTGAAGTGCGCTTTCAGGGTGGGTTCGTTAACCCCTGGTACGTGTTGCCTGCCCCCTAATCTCTTTTAAGCATTACCTGGCGTATTAATGAAGGAAATCCCCGGTATCTCCCCTGGATTTGAGACTTGGATTATTCTTGGATGGAAATATAATGGCGAAAAACGATCCTTTACCTAAGACGACAGAAATTGCAGAAACTAATAATTTCATCGCCTGGCGTGCAGAGGAACCAGACGGTGAAGTGACCTATCACCTTGAACTCAACAACGTCACTCTCCATTTCTTCCAGGAGGAGTGGAATGAATTCTTGGAGTTAGTGCGTGCTATGATTTGAAAAGCCAAAGATATTATGGACGCTTATCAAATCGCCTCAGGGTATAACTTTGGGGCGATTCTTATTAGCCAGAGAATTTTAATGGGTGATCTTGTTTACGTAGGGTACAACCCCCTGGCAGGGGACAGTGAAGCGGGTGGCAACTTCCTCCCACACTAATACTTGCTGGTTATTATTCCAGGCAGAGTGGATAGCGAATGAAACACATCCTGGGCCGGCATGGTAGTTGGCGATGGTAAAACGCCACAAATCTTCGTAAGTGCTTACATCCCCAGCCATTTCTCCCGTGGCGGTGAATACAATTTGACCTATTTGTTCGCAGTTTGCCAGCAAGGTATTGGCAAATAATGGCACGCTGACATTAACATTAGTCAGATCTACTCCTGTAGGGCAACTTGGGCAATTGGCATTTGCTTGCAATGCCAATGCACCCCGTAATAGGGCTTGGTCTTCGTCCAATAGATGGATATAGCCGACATCACAGGTATCTTGGGACAGTACCAGGGGGCAGAATTGCTGGTAGAAAGAAGGGTTCCATAAAAGTATCGCGTCTACCCCGTTATCTGTAATTTGCCCTAAACCGAACTCGTATGGAACTCTAAAGACACCTGGCCAGAATTGGCTCTCTTGTGCGAACAGGTTTTTCAACAATTGTCCAGGTACGCCGGTGTCTAATGAGACCTCAATGATGCGGTTGTCGAAGAGGTTTTGCCAGGCTTCGACCTCGGTTTTGGCAGTTTCTAAACCACAGGCGTCGGCATATCCATTTGGTAGCAAACCCCCGGTTGCACAATTGGATGCATCGACCACCCTTTGGGTTATTAATCGTCCTGCAAGGTAATAATATGCTTCGTTGGATGCTAATAGCTGTGACTGATCAGGAGTTGAAAGCCATTGAGGGGGCGCTCCAATAGGTGGAAACGCCTGCCAGGTCTCGGCACAACTGGCTACTTCATTACCTATCCATTGAGGACTTAATACATCAATATACCATCCGCTGGCACCAGGTGTTGAGGAAACTCCACTTTCGATCACTCGCACTCTCGCAGTGAATATCTCGCTTGAATCACCAAAACTAGAATCTGCCCAAAAATCGACAGTAATGCCCTCTACGGGTGTGACGGAGAGTGGGATTGAGCACCTGTCACCTTCGCAGGTGAACGGGTATCCATCGTATGTACCATGGATCGCCGTGATACTTTCATTAGGTAGTGGCTCCTCACCGATGAAAAGCAGAGAAGGCATTTGGGTGCATAGATTTTCAGGTGGGATAGGAGAACAACCCTCCAGCGTGATCCAAACCACGGACGGTGGTAGATCAATTATGACTTCTTTTTCCTTTTGTTGGAAAGATGTTAAGTGAAGATATAGGCCAGGGCAAGATGTAGTGTCGTCCTCCTTACAGCCTTCGGTAGCTAACCATTCTTCTCCAACTTCTTCCCCACATGCATGGAAGACCTCCTCCACAGTGGGAAGCTCTTCATGGTCAATAAAAATTTGACAGATGATCTGGTTGTCAGACCATCTGATCAGCCACCATTCATACTCCACGTATTGAACGATAATCGTGGTTTGGCGTGTAGAATCTTGGGCTGTTACGCGATATCCAAGAAGCGCAATTACTCCAACGGTTATCAGGAGCAGTAATGTTTTGATACCGGCGCGCTTTCCCTTTATCTTTCCCATCTTACTCCTAAAATATCATGTTCAGACCATGTTGTCAACTATTAAAAATAAGTTATCAAAACTGAATAGTTGCTTC
>DAOVXM010000421.1 GCA_030636125.1 Chloroflexota bacterium
CAAACAAGTTGATCTTATTTCAAATAACGATTTTTACTTAGACTTAGGTTCAACGGTTGCAGAGCCAGAGGTGTCGATCGTACCCAGCGTAGGGTCTCCAAGATAATAGACATTTGCACCATTACTGGCGTCTACGTCCAACCTGCCGCTGGCGTTTACGGTCACTTCGCTGTCGCCGCGAGCGCTGGCATTGGCATCGACTGCAGAGAACTTTGCCAGGTCAATTGTGCTGCCACCCTCAGCTGCAACCGTCACGTTCTGCCCAGATCCAGACAAGGTTGCCTCGCTTGCCCCTTGAGCGTCGAACCTGGCATCGCCGGCTTCGACATCGCCCTGCAACGAACTGCCCCCATGCAAGCCCACCTCAAGAGCCTTCGTAGACTTGAAACCAGAGATAGTACCCTGGCTGGCGCCGCTCAAGTCGAGCCCGGTCAGCTCGGGCATCGTGATCTCGACTTCCCTGGTACCAGCCTGTATTCTTACGCCACTGCCCTCATCCTTCAGGCCAATCTTTAGCGTGTTGCCTTCCTTGACCACCTCAAGGCGCTGCTCGAAACTGCTGTCAAAGCGGACGACAACACTGTAGGTGGCGCCCTGAGTGATGTCAACCTTGAAAGCATTGCCGACTTCAACCCTGTCAAAGCTGGTGAAAGCCTCCTCTCGGGTCACCACCTTGCCCAGGCCGAAGGAGGTGCAACCAGTTAACAGGGCGACCATGAATACAAGAATAAATGCTAATGTGCGTTTCATTTTTCTCTCCTTTCTTGAATTTGTATTATCCAATTTTTCAGATGGGATTACACCTCGTACTAAGCCCTCCACTGAGCCTAGCTGGAGTAGAAGTCGAAATATTGGTGTTTTTCATCTTGGGCCACCTTATCGTGTTATTGGTTCCTATTGGGTTACCACTTTGCCGGAGCCGGTGAGGGTGACCGAGATGCAACCACTTAACGGGACCGCCATGAGCAGTACAAAGAGCAGTATTGCTTGTGAACATTTGTAGACATCCTTCATCAGTTCACTACTTTTTCTGAATTTCCTGGTCAATCTTCGTACTGTTCACTTGAACTCACCCTCAAGCCAATAAGAGTCTTCCTTTTTCTGCCCGCTGGCGGGGAAATCATCCTCCCCCGCCAGCTCTGAATGAACTTGTTCGTCATCGTCTGTCAGCTAGAACCGCCAGCCCAGCAGGTTGAAAGAGTACAGGAACCATATGAAGGCTACAGACGCGACCATCACCAGCGTGTAATAGACCCGCCAAGCCAAGCTCCAGTCGCGGCGCACCCAGGCCAAAACGGTAAAAATGACCATAACAATTGTAAGGACGGACATGATGAGCGGGATTATAAGCAGTCCCGCCGTTGCAGATGGAATACCATGCGCGATATGAGGCCCCACTGAGGTGATTAGGAAGGCTATGGCGAAGAATAAACCAAGCGCACTGGCGACCCACGATACCCAAATCGCAAGACGGGTGGAGAGAGGTACACCCTCTTTTGCTATATTCTTATGCCTGACGCGATTGGCCAAGAACCGCAGCGGCCAGATCAGCACGTTCACCAAAAAGAGAATAAGACACACCAGAAGCCACAGCAACGAAAACATCGATGTTTCAAACCAATCTATCTTGAAATATTCTTCGAATTGTCGGCTTGCGACCACAAAGCTAGCGATATTTCCGCCGCTATCTTCCTGAAAGACCAGCATATCGCTGCCCTCGATCTGGCTGAAAACAAGTGGATCTGTTGTCGCCGACCATTGCGAAACCGGCACCCCAGAGTCGGCCCCGACAGTCTGTAGCGTGCCGTTGGGCGTCGACTTCACAGAGACCTGTTTAACCAGCGCCAGCCACTTCTCCCACCGAGTCTCGTTATTGCGCGTTCCTTGATAACTACCGGTAAACCGCTTAATATCTGCCGTAGAATCAGTTACGGGTTGTGGATCTGCTGCAGCTGGAGATGCAGGATAGTAGTGATCGACGAATGTGCGCATGAGCTCACGGCGATCCACTCCGGCGCCGTTGAAGGAGACGAAAAGGCCGAGGTCCCGCTCAGGTAGCAATATCATGGCCGAACGGAAGACGCCTATCGACCCACTGTGCCATATGATCCGTTCTCCATTCACCTCCGTCGCCATAAAACCATAGGTCCAACCGTCGGCTTTTGGGTGTTTGCTGAACTGAAGACGGTGCATCTCTTGGGCGGTGGACTCCTGCAGAAAGCGTGCCTCCTCAAAGCGCCCGTCCTGCAGATGGGCGATCATAAACCTGGCCATATCGGTGGCTGTCGAGGACAACGCCCCCGCTGGACTGCCCTGCATCCATTCCTGACGAGGGCGATAATCGCCTTGGGCATACACGTATCCCACTGCCAGATCATTAGCCAGCGCCGACGGCAGTGGTTGGCGGAACGTGCTGCGCGTCATCCCCAATGGTTCAAAGATGTTGTCTTCGACATACTGCTCGTATGGCATTCCCGATACCTCTTGAACAATAAAACCAGCCAGCGATGCCCCGTAGTTGGAGTACCCCAACGTTGTTCCAGGGAGGCGAACACGCGCTGGCATGCGTTCGGCAATATTTACGTCCAAAGGCAGCACGCTTTCGATCTCGAGAGGGAAGCGACCAGTGGCGAGCTCTTCAAAACCTGTCGTGTGTGTCATCAGATGCGCCAACGTGATCGGCTCGGGAAGCGTATCTGGGATCTGTATCACTTTGAGATAGGTGTTAATGTCCGCATTCAGGTCCACTTTTCCCTGTTCCATCAACTGCATCACCGCCGTCCAGGTGACGAGCTTCGAGAGCGAGCCGATGCTGAAGATGGTCTGATCGGAGTCGACGGGCGTGCCGGACTCGAGGTCGGGGGAACCATAGCCCTTGGTGAAGTACAGCTCGCCGTCCTTGACGACAGAGATAGCTGCTCCAGCGATGTGGAGTTCTTCCATTTGTTCCGCCATGAGGCCGTCCAGGAAGGCTTCCAGTTCGACGGGGTCGGTTGGGCCACCTCCCTGCTGCTGCAGGGATGCCGAAAGCTCGTTCGCGCTTGTTGCAGTCGAGTTCTGGGCCAGGGCTGGCACTGCGACGAATAGCGCAACCAGGCACAACAGAATCGCAAGATAAATAGGTTTTACGGAAGTTAGCTTATTCATGATTTTCTCCCTCATCATTTCTTTTTTGGTACGTGCTGGCGGTGAAATCACGCGAGCCCGCCAGCATCGAACCGTTGGTAAAATTGAGACCTTCGCAGGGTTAGACCTCACATCAAACCCAATATGACCATGAGTATCAAAGGGAGAAGAATCAGGTTTGCCGCAGTATGAGCAATGATCGGCAACCAGGTGCTGCGGAAGTACTTGGCTGGGAGAGCAAATAAAATTGCCCCGTCGATGGCCGCTGGAAGGATGATCCAGGGCTCATGTAAGTGAAAGATTCCAAAGAGCAGGCCGTTTACCACCCAGTCCCACTTGCCGAACGCACCTCCCATCTTTGGCAGAAGTACACCCCGGAAGAAAAACTCTTCGCCAAAAATATTGAACACCAGCAAGATGAGGATCAACCCAAAGAAGGACCAATTGCCCGCCAACTGAGCCA
>DAOVXM010000081.1 GCA_030636125.1 Chloroflexota bacterium
GATATTACCCAGAAATTAGAGAGTGCCATGCGTCCAGGTCACTTCCGAGGAGTAAGCACGATCGTTGCCAAGTTATTCAACGCTATCCAGCCTCAAAAAGCCTACTTCGGACAGAAGGATGCCCAGCAAACTGTGGTTGTCCGCCAGATGGTGCGCGACCTGAACTTTCCAATAGAGATCGTCATCTGCCCAATCGTGCGCGAGGTAGACGGCCTGGCCATGTCCAGCCGCAACGCTTATCTCAACCCCGCCGAGCGGCAGGCTGCTACTGTTCTCTGGCGAGCCTTGAGTGCTGCCAACGCTGAATTTATTGCAGGCGAGCGTGACTCCCAACAGCTTCGAGATCTTATGGCGGAGATCGTCAACAGCGAGCCCCTGGCTCAACTGCAATATGTTTCTTGTGCCCATCCCGATACTCTGCAAGAGTTAAAAGAACCAACCGAACACGCCCTGCTATCGATGGCTGTTATCATTGGCAAAACCAGATTGATTGACAATTTAGTGATCGGGGTTTAGATCAGCCATGGTTTGTGAAACCAAAACCGCAGTATATACCCTCTGACAACAAGTTGATAGAACAGGAAAACCATCATGTTACTCACTATCGACGTTGGGAACACCAACATTACTTTAGGGCTTTACAAAACTGATACCATCGGACCACGCTGGCGGCTGGCTACAGTTCACGAGCGTATGCCCGATGAATACGGACTGCAACTGCTCGGGTTGCTCAACCACGCAGATCACAATCCCAGCGACCTGACAGGAATTTGTATCGCCTCGGTCGTACCCCCTCTCACTGGTGTATTTGTAGAAGCAAGTCGGAAGTACCTGGGGCTTGAGCCATTGATACTAGATACTGGCGTAAAAACCGGGGTGCGTATCCGCTATGAAGACCCGCGCGCCGTAGGAGCGGACAGGATTGCAGACGCAGTCGCGGTCCAGCATCTTTACGGCGGACCGGCTTGTGTGGTCGACTTTGGTACCGCGACCACGTTCGATGGCATTTCCGCGGAGGGTGATTACCTGGGCGGGGCAATTGCCCCCGGAATTACCATCGGTGCTGAGGCGCTCTTCTTGCGCACCGCCAAGCTCCCACGCGTTGACCTGCAACGCCCTCCTACTGCCATTGGTCGCAACACTGTGCATTCTATGCAATCGGGCCTTCTCTTTGGATACGTTTCTCTCGTGGAGGGCATGGTACGCCGCTTTCGCCAAGAGCTCGGGCCAGAGATGAAAGTGATCGGCACAGGTGGTTTAACCAGATTCATCGCACGCGAGACCAAAGTGATCGAGATTATCGCTCCTTGGCTCACTCTTGACGGGTTGAGGATCATTTGGGAACTCAATCGTGAATCCGGCAAATAGTAGACCTTTAATAAAGTTAGCATATTGGGATTGATTAGTGTAACTAATGACAAGTTATTATGATCAACATGAGTATGACATTCGCTGCGAATGGGGACTTGCTGGTATCTCCCAATTGTCCTCTTCAAGTGAGGTGATCGTCATTGTAGATGTCTTATCTTTCTCTACTAGCGTCGATATAGCAGTTGGGAATGGGGCAATAGTCTACCCATACCGGGGGAATGAAAAATCTGCAGCTAGCTATGCCCACTCACTTCAAGCAGTTTTAGCTAAGTTCGGGCGAGAGAATTCCACTGGATATTCACTATCCCCTGCTTCGCTTATGCATATACCTGAGGGAACACGTTTGGTGCTCTCGTCTCCAAACGGGGCTTCTTTGAGTCTGGCGACGGGTACAGTCCCAACTTTTTCTGGCTGTCTGAGAAATGCTCGAACAGTCGCACAAGCAGCACAAAAGATTGGTACACGGATCGGCATAATTCCTGCGGGTGAACGGTGGAAAGATGGCAGCTTAAGACCGGCGCTCGAGGATTTTATCGGAGCAGGAGCGATTATAAATAACTTAAATGGCACATGTTCGCCCGAGACAGAAGCGGCAAAAGCAATTTTTTTACAGATGAGCGCAACACTGACAGAAAATCTACAACGATGTAGCTCTGGTAAGGAACTAATTGGACGAAGCCAAGCAAAGGATGTGGAATTGGCAGCAGCCCTAAACCAGAGCCACAGCACTCCGCTATTGATAGATGGTGCTTACAGAAATAAGAACGACTAATCTCTTAGCACTCCTAAATATGTGATTGCATGAAACTTGATTTTACCCAGCTATGCGGGAATTATCCGAAAAACAGGAGTGCGCGGGGGCATATGCCCCCACATACTCCTGTTTTTCGGTACCATCTTTAACCATGAAAACCCTTATCCTGCCAGCCGATGATCCCCAGGCTTTAACCAGAGCAGTGGAAGTGCTTGAGCATGGCGGCTTAGTAGCTTTTCCAACCGACACTGTGTATGGATTGGGTGCCCTGGTTCACAACCCGGACAGCATCGCCAAACTTTACGCTGTCAAGGAGCGCGACAGTGCTAAAGCCATCCCTATCCTGGTGGGTTCCATCGCCGATCTGGATCAGGTGTCCTCCAACATCAACCAAACAGCGCGCCGCTTGGCGGAAACCTTCTGGCCAGGACCACTGACATTGGTGGTTCTTCGCCATCCTGCTCTGCCGGATATCATCTCTCCTTATCCTACTATTGGCGTGCGCATGCCTGCTCACTCAGCGGCCTTGAACCTATTAGGCTTGACTGGCCCTCTTGCAGTCACATCGGCCAACTTATCTGGAGAGCCAAGCTCGAGAACTGCCAAAGAGGTTCTGGGCCAACTCAGTGGACGCTTCTCCCTTATCCTGGACAGCGGTCGCACTCCCGGGGGTCAGCCTTCCACCGTAGTCGATTGCACTCAATCCAAGTTAGTTCTTCTTCGTTCCGGCCCGCTAACAGTAGATGAGCTAAAAGTAGCCCTATCATGACATTAAACGGGTTTTTCCTCTTCCCCCAGCTTATTTCTCACTATACCTTCATCTACCCTTCATGCTCACTTCAGATAATTATGTAAAATAGTAAGTGCATTCTCCTCACTCAAAACTGCGCTACGGATCAAGATGCCAGATCTTCTCCAAGGCGCAGTTTGTGTTTTAAGGATATTCTGTTATCGTAACTGCTCAAGCTGATTAGGGAAGTCTCACCCTGCCCATGACCGAGTAGTTTCCTGTTATCTTTCTATTCGCTCTGGGTGAACAATTCCTGGGCTGCAAGCGCCGCGCCGATAATACCCGCCTCATTGAGCAAGTGTGCTGGAACAACTTCTGTATTTAGAGTAAGCTGAGGGATAAAAGACTGATATTTTTTACTCACTCCCCCACCCAGGACAATCAGGTCCGGCGAAAATAAATGTTCCATCGTGAGCAGATAATTGTCCAGCCTCTTCGCCCATTTCTTCCAAGATAACTTCTCACGCTTGCGGGCGGCGTCCGAGGCTCGCCGTTCGGCTTCATAACCGTCGATCTCTATATGTCCCAACTCGGTGTTAGGCAGCAAATGACCATTAGTGAAGATAGCTGTACCTAAGCCGGTACCAATGGTGATCAATAACACGGTACCTGAGCGGCCCTTGCCCGCGCCAAAAGCCATCTCCGCCAGACCAGCCGCATCTGCGTCATTGATCACAGTTATAGGGCAACCGGTCGTCTCGGCAAACAGCTCTTGGACGTAGGTCCCAATCCATTTATCGTGAATATTGGCCGCGGAAGCGACTACTCCCTTGCGGATAACTGCCGGAAAACCACATCCCACTGGTCCTTGCCAGTTAAAATTCCGTACGATCTCAGCCACGGTCGTAGCAACTGGACGCGGCTTGGCAGGGTCGGGCGTAGGAATACGGCAACGTGCCTCCAACAAGATACCATTGTCAATATCTACCGGCGCGCCCTTAATGCCGGAGCCACCAATATCAATGCCAAGCACTTCCATATTATTGCCTCCTCGTATCTCTAATTATCGATTGAAGGACACAGTGCGTCCACCTCGATCTCAACCAGCATATTAGGGTCGATCAGCGACTTAACCTCCACCATTGTCGTCGCGGGTGGGTTCGTTGCGAAGAATTCCGCGTGCGCTCGTCCATACTGCTCCCACCGTGAGATGTCGGTCACGAACATACGCGTGCGCACGACACAATTGAGGTCAGCACCTAAATCTTGTAAAGCCACCTGGATGATTTCCAGGCAACGCTTCGCCTGTTCGTACGCGTTGCCTGGGGCGTAACAGCCTCCATCTTCATCAACAGGAGCCGTACCCGTCACGTATATATGATCCCCTGCCCGTAAAGCACGGCAATAACCTACCTTGTTTTCCCAGGGAGCGCCAGAATAAGTGCGTTGAAATTGCCTTCCCATATCAAGCTCCTCCCAACAAACGCCATATCTGGGCTACGAAGAATATCAGCACAAAACCCAACCCAAGAGGGAGCAACGCGGCAACGGTTGTCCATTTCTTGCTACCAGATTCTTTGTACATGGTATAAATCGTCGTACTGCATGGGTTGTGCACCAGGCTGAACAACATCATGTTGATCGCGGTTAGCAGTGTCCATCCACCAGCAAGCAAAATAGCATAAGTGGCGGTCTCCGACTCGAGCTCAAACATCACTCCAGCGCCCTCACCGACTCCGCCGATTCCAGATACCATCACCGTCAACATCAATACGGAAGGAATAACGATCTCATTTGCAGGTATAGCCACAATATAGGCCAGCAAGATCACGCCATTCAGACCGATCAAGATACCAAAAGGATCGAGGAAGTTGATTATGTACTCAGCGATGCTGGTTCCGGCGATTTGAATATTAGCAAGAAGCCAGATAACCGCCCCAGCAGGTAAAGCGAATACAACTGCCCTCCATAACACGAACAAGGTCCGGTCAATCAAGGATGTATACAGGGTTTGTAAGATACGCGGAGGTCTGTATGGGGGCAGTTCAAGACTAAATGTAGAAACCTCACCCTTGAGCACTGAACGAGACAAACCCCATGAGATAGCAAAAGTAAAGAGCACACCTAAAACGGCGATTCCCACTACAGCTAATGCCGACATAAAGCCTGCCAGGTAGGCAGGGAACAGTGCTCCGATGAAAATTGTGGAAATCAAGATCTGCGTAGGCCAACGACCATTACAAAGAGCAAAGTTATTGGTGATCATCGCGATCAAGCGTTCTCTCGGGCTGTCTATGATGCGGGTAGAAATTATGCCCGCAGCGTTGCAACCGAAGCCCATCATCATACTCAAGGATTGTTTGCCATGCGCACCGGATTTCTTAAAAATATTATCCATATTAAAAGCTACGCGCGGTAAATAGCCAAAATCCTCGAGCAAAGTAAATAAAGGAAAGAAAATCGCCATGGGTGGTAACATCACACTGACCACCCAGGCCGTGGCTAAATACATACCATCGATCAGGAGACCGCTAAGCCACCATGGTATGCCAATATTGGCTGCAACCTCATTCAGCCACGGGTAAATCGTACCGATAAGTAAAGAGGAAAGCCATGCGGAGGGGACATTTGCTCCCACGATCGTAATCCAAAAAACTAGCGCGAATAGCAATATCATCAAAGGAAAACCCCAGACGCGGCTGGTGACCACACGATCTATCGTACGATCCAGGTCAAACCGAGGCCTTTCCCCTGATCTAGTAACAGCGCGATCAGCGATAGCAGCAGCATCAGCGTAGATGGTTTCCACCAGCTTTTCATTAAAATCGCCACCGATCTGCCAACGCAGGGATCTAGCATTCGCCAGAAGATCTTCTGGTGAGGTTGGATCAGGGGCACTCATCAGGCTACCTCCAGTCTTAAGTCCAGATCGTGTTGAGTATCCTCAGGCGCACCGCGACTCAACTCACCCAATTCACCCTTAAGAATGGCTTCGACAATATTCTTGTCACCATCTAACAACCGCAGGGCTACCCAGCGGGCATTGGGTAAACCTGGATAAAGCCCTTCGATTTGCGCCACTAATTGAGAAACGGCGCGCTTTAGTTCAGGCGGCTCGTTCTGGATATGGTGCGGTTTACAAATTGTCTGCCCGGTAGCTACTTCGCTGACAGCTTGAATCAATTCGTCCAGTCCCTCATGCTGCCGTGCAATTGTGGGTACCACTGGTACGCCGAGATCGCGCGCCAGACGACGATCGTCAATTTGTAGCTTATGACGACGAGCTTCATCGATTAGATTCAGGCAAACCACTACCCGGTCTGTGATCTCCAATACCTGCAGGACCAGGTTAAGATTGCGCTCCAAGCGCGTCGCATCCACTACAACAATTGTTACATCAGGTTGACCGAACAGGATGAAATCACGAGCCACTTCTTCGTCCAGGCTGGTTGCAAGCAAAGAGTATGTGCCGGGTAGATCTACCAATTTATAGCGATGCTCGCCAAATTCAAACCCACCCTCGGCCCGGGTGACTGTCTTCCCAGGCCAGTTGCCTGTGTGTTGGCGCAGCCCGGTTAATGCGTTAAAGACGGTACTCTTGCCTGTGTTAGGGTTGCCTGCCAGGGCAATCACAAAGTCCCAGTCCTCCATATTTACACCAAGCTTTAATAAATTAGCTGCATTGTGAACTGGGCAGGTCTCACAGGCAGACAATGTGTTTTTTGAAGGTTGCGATGTCACGATTCAATCTCCTGTAAACGAGTGATATTAATCATATTCGCTTGTTCTTCCCGCAACGCGATCAACGCTTCACGGATGCGATATGCTGTTGGATCACCAGATGGGCTGGTCATTTCGGCCTTTATCACCGTACCCGGAAGAATACCCAAATCCATCATGCGACGGCGCTCAGGTCCCCGGCACCTTAGGGAAATGTTGACAACTCGGCCTGTTTCCCCCGGCTTTAAATCGTTCAGTTGTTCACCCTCACTTCCCTCAGCTAAGGTTTCATGCACAAAAGGTAATACGGAAATATTAGCGGCTACGATTGGGGCTAAAAGATGTTCATCTCCCTCCGCCCAGAAACGCACTCTCTGTGGTGAGGTCTCTACTACGCGTACCTCCATACCTGGATATAAACCTTCTGCAACTAACTGAGCGTAAACGGTATCAGGCTCATCTTCAATATGCACGATACGAGCTGGTTGGTCCAGGGAAATGGCCGTCAAAGGCCGTCCTCCATGCGGAACTAACTCGCCAGTGTCAGTTGGAATCGGGTCGCCATGTGGATCGTGCGTGGGGTTCCCTAAGCGTACAGAAAGGGCGTTGACATCATCTTGAGAGATCGAGTGCTCAACATTTTCAGCGCGAACGTGCCACTCAGCCTCATCAAAGCCCGTTTCCTCAGCCAAGAAACGCTCCCACAGACGATGCGCTCTTATCACTTGCAAGGCATAATCCCGTCCAGCAGGAGTTAACTTCATCTCACCCCCCTCTAAAGTGATTAATTCCTGCTTTTCCATTTCATCCACTAATTCGGCCGCTTGGTTGACACTAATCTGTAACGCCCCAGCGACACTTTGCAGGCTGGTGGGTTGGCCTCTTATATCAGCTTTGTGAATATATTTAAGTGCATCCTCTCTCAACACGCGAGCCGACATCCGGCGCATACGTTTCCAACGACCAATTAACCCGCCCTTCGGCCAAAACAGGAATATAAATAAGATCACCAAAAACAATCCAGATAAGATTGCAACCAGTGGATCTGGCATATAACCCCTCCAAGGGTTTTAGACTACCTCAACATATATATGGCGTGTAACCCTAGGACCCAATACGATTACACGATCTTCTACCTTCAACTCGAGATTGTCATCAAAGCTGGAATAATCCAGAACCTCTAAACAAGCCCGTGGCACCAGCCCAATCTTCTGAAAATACCGTAATAGTTCCGGATCGTCGTCATCCACGTGTTGGACGACAGCCTGTTGACCAGTACGTAACTCGTTGAGGCGGAGTGTGGATTGAGCCGGTAAGTGTAGATCGCGGCTGGGAATCGGTTCGCCATGTGGATCATGTAGGGGATCACCCAATACCTGTGCTATACGCTCTTCCATATCCTCAGAGAGGACATGTTCCAGGCGATCTGCTTCGACGTGCACTTCATCCCAGGGGTATCCTAATGTTTCGTGTAAGAATAACTCCAGGAGACGGTGGTGACGAACAATTTCCAAGGCTGCTCTCTCGCCTTCTGTAGCCAACGCTACACCGTGATGTTTACGGTACTCCAATAAGGGAGGATCATTGGCAGCCAAACGCTTAAGCATGCCTGTCACCGAAGCAGGTGTCACGCTCAAGTGCTCGG
Organism: Chloroflexota bacterium; assembly: GCA_030636125.1. Next base: position 8,221 of record DAOVXM010000081.1, read on the forward strand.
CGATTTGATTGGTGGTAGCGCGTTCACCGTTGAGGGTCAGCTCGTAAATGGCCTTCAGATAATCTTCTGTGGCTTGGGTTAGGTTTTCACGCATAATTACCTTTATTTTGGTAAGACTAAAAAATCTTTTCGTATGAATTAATTTTATTCATTAATAAAGTCATTGTCTAGTGACATTTGTCTTAAGTGAGTGATCGTAAGTTACCTTATTTTAAAAGACATCGTACGACTCGGTAGTTATCCGAAA
>DAOVXM010000144.1 GCA_030636125.1 Chloroflexota bacterium
GTTGGATACGCTTCCCAACCAGTTCTTCTCTCTTCCCAACGGTCTCAATGCGACCGTCGATATCATCTCCGATGAAACGACGAGTGCAGTCTTAATACCTATTGAGGCATTACACCAGCAGGATGACAGCAGTCATATCGTATATGTCATCAATGGGGAAGTAGCTGAGCCACGCACTGTACAGGTAGGACTGGTGGATCTGACCACAGTAGAGATATTAAGCGGGCTTCAGCCCGGCGAACTGGTAACAATCGGAAATGTAAATATCGATCAGGAGTGATCATATGGCAAATGAAGGGATCATTGAGACATTTGAACTTACCAAAATATATGGTATGGGCGAGGTGCAGGTGCGTGCCCTCGACGGGGTCAGCCTGACGATCCACAAAGGCGAGTTCGTCGCTATCATGGGACCTTCCGGTTCCGGAAAAAGCACGCTGATGAATATTTTGGGTTGTCTTGACCGTCCCACCTCGGGACAATATTACCTGGCTGGCGAGGATATCAGTGATATGAACAAAACCGAGCTGGCCATTATCCGCAACAAACACCTGGGTTTTGTGTTCCAATCCTACAATCTGTTAGCCCAAACCTCGGCTCTGGAGAACGTTAGTTTACCCCTGCTTTACAACCGCAACGGTAATTTATCCGATGTAGAGCAAAAAGAAAAAGCACTGGATGCCCTGACCACGGTGGGATTAGCCGACCGGGTGGACCACAAACCACAGGAACTCTCAGGAGGCCAGATGCAGCGCGTGGCAATTGCCAGGGCGCTGGTCAACGACCCGGTGCTCATCCTGGCTGATGAACCCACCGGCAACCTGGATACTCGCTCGGGCGAAGAGATTATGGCAGTTTTATCCGAGCTGCACGCTCAAGGCAGGACGATCGTGATGGTGACCCACGCGGATGATATTTCCACCTACGCACAGCGCGTCATCCGCTTCCGGGATGGGCAGATTGAGACAGACGAGCAAAATGGGCATTTTTCTCCCAACACGACTATCAAGGAGAAAGAACATGCGAACAAATAAAGTCATTCAAATCGCCGGGAAGGGGCTGACAAAAAACAAACTACGCTCTTTACTTACCATGCTGGGTGTCATTATCGGTGTGGCTGCGGTGATCATCATGATCTCGATTAGCTCCGGAACCGAGAAAGCGATTGAAGAACAAATAACCGGATTAGGCTCCAACTTGATATTCGTCCAGGCGAACTTCAGCCGCGGCGGATTTGGACCTGGAGCAGGACAAAGCAGTTCTGGAGGCCTGGTCTATGATGACGCATTTGCCATCGCCGACGAAGTCAACGGCGTGAAAGCCGTGGCAGTTGAGCAAGGCAGCTCGGCTACTGTCAAAGCCGGTAATGTCACCCTGGATAGTGTTTCGCTCCTGGGCACCACGCCGGATTTCCCCTCCGTGCGCGATATGACCATCGCAAGCGGGCGCTACTTCAACGAGACCGACCTGGATCGCAACCAGAAAGTGGCGGTGTTAGGCGCTAGCCTGGCAGAAGAGCTATTTGGTGATACTCCCCCAATAGGACAGACCGTCACCGTAGGCACTACCAAGTTCACAATTATCGGTGTATTCGAGGAGCGCGGTATGGTCGGCAATACGGACTTCGACTCTCGCATCTACCTTCCGATCACTGTTGTCTTTCAAAAATTCACCCCATCCCAGTTCGCCCGTATTATGGGAGACAGGGTACGCATGATCTATGTAGAAGTCGACGAACAGGTTCCCATTGAAGATATTATCCTGCAAACTGAATTCTTGCTCGCCAAGCGGCACGATGTCAGTCTGGAGGAGCCGGATTTTGTTATCACTACGCAGCAAGATATCATCCAGACCCAGGAAGCGACCACAGAAGCCTTTCGCAGTCTGCTCGCCTGGGTAGCGGCGGTCTCGCTGATCGTCGGTGGGATCGGCATCATGAACATCATGATGGTCAGCGTTACTGAGCGCACACGCGAGATCGGCATCCGCCAGTCGGTAGGTGCCAGCCCTAATGACATCCGTATGCAGTTCCTGACTGAAGCGCTCTTATTGAGCCTGATCGGCGGGTTAATCGGTGTGGCTATCGGCATAGGTGGATCCTGGTTGTTTGGCGAGCTGGGTGATATGCCCACCATCATCGTACCCAGTTCCATCTTGCTGGCCTTCAGCTCCGCCGCAGCAGTGGGTATTTTCTTCGGCTATTATCCAGCCAACAAAGCCGCTCAGCTCGATCCAATAGAAGCCTTGCGGCATGAGTAATTCAGGCGATCAGGCAATTAGAGAATTGGAAGTCAGGGAATCTTAACTACCTAATACCCAATCAACAAATTACCTGGTTATAAACCACAAATATCTAAAATTAGAAGGAGACCTTCCATGAAAAAATTTATCTTTACAATAACCACCATATCATTATTACTGGTAATGACCCTGAGTGCTTGCAGCAGCACAGCCAACCAGGGAGACTCAGCGGCAGCTAAAGTGGCAGATTCTTCCGGCGAAGAGGCTCCAGTCCAGGAGCCAGACATCGCTGTCACACCGCGCGCCGACCAAGAGAGAGAGATGCCCCAGGCATTAGAGCTCGCACTGGGCATATTTCAACTCGAAGAGACCGATCACCCAGTTGACGCAGAACAGGCAGCCATGTTGATGACTTTGTGGAAAGCCGCCCGCAGCTTGAGCGAGAGCGAGACCGTAGCTGCAGAAGAGCTGCAGGCAGTAGTCAATCAGATCCAGGAAACAATGACTCCCGAACAGCTCGATCTTATCTTGAGCATGGAGCTAACATCTGAGGACATGAACACCATAGCCGAAGAGTTAGGCCTGGAAATTGGTTTTGGTGGCTTTGGGAATATGGATCCCGAGGTGCGTGCCACCATGCAAGCAGCCCGAGAAAGCGGTCAAGCGCCTCCTGGTGGATTTGGTGGTGGATCCGGTGGAGGAGGAGGTTTAGGCAATCCAGGTAGAGGTGAAGACTTTGGTGGTCTATCCCCTGAGGGACGACAAACCGCCATTGCAGAGGGCGGTGGATTCCGCCAGGCAGGTTTAGGAATTCCCATCCCAATGCTGGAGGCTGTCATCGAGTTTTTAGCTACCAAGGTGCAGTAGAGCTAATACCCTGACGTAAATACCCAAAAAATAGGTGAGTGTGAGGGCATACGCCCACACGCTCACCTTTATTTTGGTATTCTCCTTTAATGGATTGGAAACTAGTGTTCCATCAAATGTGATTGTTAAAAAAGAATAGATCGTGAACGGAACACTAGGCATTCACTGGAATAAGAATGCTAAATGTTGTCCCTTTACCTAATTCACTTGCCACGGAAATCGAACCACCCTGGGCTTCTACCAACGACTTGGTGATCGCCAGACCAAGACCGGTTTCGCCTTGTGACTGATTGCGTACTCGATCCCCGCGATATGACCGTTCAAAAATATTGGGCAAATCCCCCTCTGGGATACCCGTTCCAGTATCTGCAATACGAAGCCTGACCGCATCATCTTCCGTATCGGCTGTCAAGCAGATCTCACCCCCGTGAGGCGTATACCGAATTGCATTGCTCATCAAGTTGCCCAATACTTGCACCATACGTTCCACATCCACCTCGATATCCGGTACGTCAGGTGAGATATTTATTGAGATCGAAATTTGCTCTCGATCAGCCTGTACGCGGTGCGCATCTGCAGTACGCTTGAGCAAAACATCTGGAGAGACCTTCTGTAATACAAGCGGTAGTTCACCCGCATCCGCCAATGCAATTGTCTTCAAATCATCAATCAGGTGGCTGAGGTGCAAAGCCTCAGAATGCATCACCGAGAACATCTCCGGTGTCGCCTCCAGCTTTTCATCGTTCAAGGCTTCGGTATAACCCATGATTACGCTAATCGGGGTGCGCAAATCGTGGGCGATATCCGCCGTCATCCGCCGGCGCAGTTCATTAGAGTGGGCTAGTTCTGAACTCATCCGATTGAAGGAGGCTGCCAAGTCCCCAATTTCATCCTGAGAGCGCACCTTGACTTGATAACCAAGTTTCCCTTCTGCCAATTCATTAGTAGCAGCCGTCAGTTCTCGTAGGGAGCGCGTCATTGTGTACGCCAATATCCCCCCCACCACCAAAGCAACAACAACAGCAATCAGCGCGCTCAGCAATATGGCATTATTAATACTGAACAGGAAATCTCCTTCCAGTGTGCCAGGCTTCCACCTGGAGAAAGTGGGCGTAAACAATAACCAGCCGATATTTTCCCCCTCGACTATAATCGGGGATCCTTTTCTCAGGTCAGCAGGGGATATATTTTTTCCAAGATTTTCCATTCCTCCAAAAACAATAATCCCTTCAGTATCTGCAATCATAAATAAGCTACGGCGTGTCTCCCAATTCGATCCAAAATCACGCAGGGGTGGAGACGTACCCGGTCTAGGGCGAAAAACTGTTTCCACACCTGCCCAATTCCCATTCTCGAGATAAAATCGGGTTAAGTTATTGACAAGAGCTTGTTGGTTTTGATCCAAAATCAAACGACCAAATTCATTCTGGGTACGTTGACGCACTGAGATTGCCACAATCCCAGCACCGATCAAGCCGACCAATAAGAACGCCAGGGTGAGTTTAAAAGCAAGTGATCGCATGAGTCATTTCACCTGATTATTGGCTCCGGGGAGCAAAGCGATAACCAACTCCATATACAGTTTCGATATATTGCGGCTCCGAAACGTCGGGTTCGACTTTCGTACGCAAATTTCGCACGTGCACATCGATTGTTCGCTCATATCCTTCGTAGGCCGCACCCTGCATACGTTCCAAGAGTTCAAGGCGCGAGAATGCTCGACCTGGAGCAGACATTAAAATTGCTAATATATTAAATTCTGAAGGAGTTAAGTCAATTTGCGTGCCGCCAACCGTCACCACTCGGCCAATTCGATCCAGGGTAATATCAGCAACCCGCAAGATATCTTGTTCAATGGCCCGCTTTTCCGAACGGCGCAGCACGGCGCGTATACGAGCCGTCAATTCATTCATGCTAAATGGTTTGGTGACATAATCGTCTGCGCCCAATTCCAGCCCTAATACTTTATCACTTTCTTCTAGTTTGGCAGTGAGAATAATAGTTGGTGTATCGACTTCCCTGTTATATGTGCGCATAAACTCGTAGCCGCCCATTTCCGGCATCATCAAGTCTAAAATGATCAGATCGGGTTTTTCCTGGCGGGCGATGAATAAAGCTTCGCGACCATCGCCTGCCGATACAACCTCAAAACCCTCCTGAGACAGGTATTGCTTCAGCAGAGTGCGTAGTTCTTTCTTATCATCCACCACCAGAATTTTCTTTGCCATTGGATCTCCAATGATATTAAGTTCGTGGTCGTAAATAACTTGATTGAATCAATTATCTAACGAACCGGTAATTCAGTTTCATAGAAGAGTCTACTTAATACCTCAAACTTCGAGCTCTATCCTTATTTTACTCGATGGTATGAGTATGGAGCGCAGCCGGTAGCTGCGCTCCATCTTAAGAAAGTATTCGGTACATGACCTCCGTTTCAGGTTAGAGTGAAGTGCCCACTGTGTCGCTCGGAGCGTTAAAGCGCGGCGCCTTTGGCATGCCTTCCCAAGAACCACCAGGGGGCATCATACCACCGCGTCCTCCACGCCCGTGACCGAAGAATCCACCAAACTTAGGGCCAATAGGACCACTCTGAATTAGGTCAGCCTGCTCTTGTGTAATCGCACCATCTTTTAATGCTTCCTGAACAGCCTGCTCATAAGCGGCCTGGTGAGCTTCACGTACATCAGTGAAAGTCAGACCGAGCTCATCGAGAATCTCTCTCATCGACTTGCCTTCATCGCGGTAGGCTTCGAGTTGAGCTGTATCGATCCCTAGCGCTTGGGCGAACATCTCTTGGGGATCAAGATAGCTTTGTAGGGCTTGCCGGGCTTCCATCATCTCAAGCATATCTTCTGAGATGAGACCATCTTCAACAGCCTGATCCAAGGCGGCAGCATGGGCTCTCTCCTGAGCAGCTTGCAGCTCCTCAACACTTATTCCCAGCTCATTGGCTAGATATTCATTAAAATCTCCGGGTCTTCCTGGGAACCCCTGTTCACTGCGCTGTACGATGGGTCCAACATTCAACCCTTGTATTGTCGCCTCTTGCGCCCTTGCGTTGGTAGTAACGCTAAAGGCTGAGACTAGAGCAACCAGGGTTACCAGCATACCTGCACCTAAAATTAGGGTAATCCATTTTGTTTTTGTTTTCATATAGTCTCCTTTTGTTATATCTATTTATATCCGACAGTCGGTCGAATTGGATCCTATACAAGGATAACAAGGAATTGTTCAGAAACTATTAAGAAGTGATTTGGATAAGATTTAGATTTCCATGACCTTGACAGGAAAAGTATTTTCTTGTAGCCTATAACTGACCGACTGGTCAGTTTATCCAATGCCTTTCGACTTGTATACCGGTTGAATTACAGTCATATCTGGCATACATCAATCGTTTTAATAAACCTGTCAGGGCATATTACAAATATCCACATAATTCATTGGCAATTACACATGCTAATTACCGTTATAATTTATATACTCATTACACTGGCATATTTCTAATCGTAGATTCAACTCATAAGTGCAACACTAAAGGTCAAGAAGAGAGGCAAGCTATGATAGGATAAATGCTTCTCAAACGACCAAGTCAA
>DAOVXM010000385.1 GCA_030636125.1 Chloroflexota bacterium
CGCTTCTGTTGGGAAGAAGTGTGATCGATGCCATCATAGAGCGGATACCGGTAACCATATCCCTCACGATTTACGCCTTTGTGATGATTCTGATCGTTGCCATCGGCAGCGGAATCATAGCCGCGTTGAACCACAACACGTTTATCGAGTTGCGCGACTATCCGGATGAGAAAGCCTACCAGGCCGAACTCACCCAATTAACTGATGTATTAAGAAACAAATTTCTAGACTTTTTTGAGGAAAAACAACTCGATTTAATTATCCCAAACAATGTCTGGTCCAACTCATGTAGTCCACCGGTAAGCATCGCTTTAGGTGAAGTAGTCGATCAGACTCAGATACCGACAATCGCGCATCATCATGATTTCTATTGGGAGCGGTTCGATGGGGTAGCTCTCACCTGCGCCACTGCTGTTGAGCTGGCGGAAAAATATATGCCTCCGCGCTTTCCTTGGATCCAACATGTTGTGATCAACAGCCTTGCTCAACAGGAGCTATATAAACGGAAAGGAATCAAAGCCCAGGTAATACCCAACGTATTCGATTTCGATGGGGATGGATGGCAAGTGGACGATTACAACGCTGATTTTCGTAAGAGAATTGGGCTCCAGGAAAACGACTTAATAATCTTACAAGCAACACGCATCGTTCCTAAAAAAGGAATCGAACTGGCAGTCGATTTTGTCGCCGCGTTAAATCAACCCAGACGCCGCGCCTACCTCAAGAAACATGGATTGTACGATGGGCGCAAATTTAATGGCAACAGCAAAATTGTATTAGTTTTATCCGGCTATGCGCAAGACGAGATTACCGGCCACTATCTCCAACAACTCAAGGATAAAGTCAGGCGGGCTAGAATCGAAGCTTTATTCATCGAAAATATGGTTGCTGGAAATCGTTTTTCAAGTGATGGATATAAAATATATTCCCTTTGGGACACATACGTTTTCGCGGACTTCGTCACCTATCCGAGCCTATGGGAAGGCTGGGGAAACCAACTGCTAGAAGCACTTCGCGCCCAGTTACCCCTGATGCTGTTCGAATATCCCGTCTATCAAGCAGATATTAAGAGTAAAAGTCTGCAGGTTATTTCTTTAGGTTCAGAAATCCAACACACAGACAACCTGGGACTGGTTCAAGTAGATTCCCGGAGAATTGAGCAGGCTGCCGACCAGGCTTTGGAAATGCTCAGCAACCCACGTTCACGCCAGGAAACTGTCGAACACAATTACCAGGTAGCAAGACAAAATTATTCCCTACAAGCCCTGCGTGATACCTTAGAGGGATTGGTAGGCTAATAATGACCTCTGTTGAGGAACGTCTGTACGTCCACTTTGTTTATCTATACGGCGAAAATGAGGCTATCCAACTATCAAGGCAACTAGCTGAGAAGCTGACATACTTCCGAATACAATATCCAAAACTCTCTGAGACATCTAATTTTGAGAGGGTCAGCGAACGGGATACTGTCTTGATCACCTATGGTGATATGGTGCAGGAAGCCCAAAAGAGTCATTTAAAGAGTCTCGCCAAATTCCTAGAGAAGTATGTGGGAGACTCAATTAGTACAGTCCACTTATTACCTTTCTACCCATATTCCTCCGACGATGGCTACTCAGTGATTGATTACAAGTCGGTCAATCCTGAATTAGGCTCCTGGGAGGATATCCACCGATTAAATCAGCACTTCCGGTTAATGTTTGATGGCGTCTTCAACCACATCTCCTCGCAAAGTGAGTGGTTCCTGGGCTTCCTGGATAATGATACAAAATACCAGAACTACTTCACTGTCGTAGAACCAGGCACCGATCTATCCGGTGTATTCCGACCGCGGGCTACCCCACCCATAACACCTGTGAAAACGATTTCCGGTGAGAAACTGGTTTGGACAACATTCAGCGCGGACCAAGTCGATTTGAATTATCGTAATCCCCAAGTGCTCCTTGAAATCATCGATACGCTGCTTTTTTATGTCTCCCAGGGAGCCGAGTTCATCCGCCTCGACGGAGCGGCATATTATTGGAAGGAAATCGGTGCCGATAGTATCAACCGACCCCAAACTCACCAGATGATCCAATTAATGAGGACGGTTTTGGATATCGTCGCTCCAGGGATCACGATCATCACTCAAACGAATGTCGCCCATCAAGATAATATTGTCTACTTTGGGGATGGTTTCAACGAAACCCAAATGGTTTACAACTTTGCGCTACCATTCTTAACCCTGGACGCGTTCCACCATGGGAACGTAAAAAAGCTGGCGGAATGGATAGCAACTTTGGAACAGCCTTCCGATCAAACCACATTTTTTAACTTTCTGGCAGGTCATGATGGCATTGGAATGCTGCCAGTTACGGAACTCCTGAGCGAGGAGGAACTGGCAGCTATAATCAAACGTACAAAAGCTCTCGGAGGTCAAATCTCATATAAGCGAGAGGGAGATGGTCCTCTGACTCCATACGAGTTGAATATCAATTATTTGGATGCCTTGAGCGATCCAGACAATCCTGATGAGGATGTAGGCGTTGTGGCGAGACGATTCCTCTCCAGCCAGGCAATTCTGCTTGCACTCCGAGGTGTTCCAGGAGTTTACTTCCACAGCCTCTTGGGATCGCACGGCTGGTCTGAAGGTGTAAAGAAAACCGGCAATAAACGAACCGTTAATCGGCAGAAATTACGACTGGTAGATATCGAAAGCGAGCTCAACCAACCGGATTCGCTGCGCCATCACATCTTTTTCGGTTATCTCCACATATTAAAAAAGCGCCAAAGCTGCCGGGCATTCCATCCCAATGGCGAGCAGAAGGTACTTTTCCTTAACCCGGCAGTCTTTTCAATCTGGCGAGCTTCTCCCGATCGAAAATGCCAAGCACTTTGCCTGCATAATGTAACAAACCAAGAACAGTATATTAATATCGATCCCACTGAATTACCCTCTTCGCAAGGAGATCGCTGGACCGATATACTCAGCGGGGATTCAACCAGCACAACAGTTGATCTTTTGGATATCAAATTAGCACCGTATCAATCTATCTGGCTGGAATCACCTCTATGAATCCTAATCTGTTCACCATGCCGATCAAGATCAACACCATCTTCAATGATCCCACCCCCAGACCACATGTCGTCATGGCAGCCTCAACCATTATGACTATTACAGTAGTCCTGTTATTCCTGGCGCTTGAGCGTTATCTAGAAGAGGGTTTAACCGCTGGAGGCGTAAAAGGATAAAAATACTTCACTAAAAATCTAGATTACCTTCAAAATCTAATAGATAATTAACGAATTCAAGCTTAATACTTCTCTAGTTTATGCTATAATCTTGTGACACTCGCCAATCAATAATGAGCTTGACACAAACTCATCAAGTTATGGCAAGAAATTAAGGGTGGCGACAATATCGTCGTTCGCTCACAAATCAATAAAAGGAGAAACATTATGTCAGATAACAATAATTCAGCCGGTATTGCCTTTTTAAGCTTCCTGGTTGGGGTGCTGTTTGGTGGGGTCATCGCCCTGCTTTACGCACCTAAAACGGGCATGGAACTCAGGACCCAGATACGCGAAACAGCTACCGAAACATCTCACCAGCTGGCTGAGCAGTACGATAAATCCTTAAAAACCGTGCAAAAATCTCTTGCCGACACCCAGGCACAACTGGCAGACTTAATGAAAAAAGAAGATGTTGTAGAGACTGAAGTTGCAGAAGAAGAGGCGGCTGCCTAATAATAACCTCTTGCCGGCAGTAGTTTCCCAGAAGGTGGGAAACACATGCCAAGTAGAATTTAGCGTAATTTTAGACCCTAAAGGTGACTAATCCTTTAGGGTCTTGTATAATACAACGACCGAAAGCTTTTTCTACCCTGATAGCCTAAGTAAGCTGGTCAGCAATACGC
>DAOVXM010000152.1 GCA_030636125.1 Chloroflexota bacterium
AATTCTTTATTGCTCCAGGCTATTCTAGCGAGTATTTGTACATCTTTTTGGCAACAGGTTTAAAGCCAGCTCCCCTACCAGGCGATGAGGATGAATTCATCAGTGTTGAGCGTATTCCAACAAAAATCGCATTTTCGATGATAGAAGAGGGAAAACTACTTGATGCCAAGTCACTGGCTTCTTTACTCTTAGCCCAATCTTACCTGGTAAGATAAATCCAGAAACCTGAAAGCAGGGACAGGGTATGTGAGGATGTTAATATGGATTAAGGTTGAGGTTGGTCAGCACCTGGAGTGCTACCACGGCGTCTAATGGTTTTCCGCCCTGTTTCCTGGTTTAGCAGAGTCTTTAGCCACTTAATCGCATGGGGATCATATTCGCGCAGACCACACATATCGCAAACCCAAGCTGGAAAGTTAGGTACCGTAACCAGTTCTTCGCTAAGCCAGGTAAAGTACGTCAAGTGGCGTAAATGCAGAACCCCTCTCTGACATTCAGGACAGGGAAGTATATAATTGCTCGGTACGTTCGAAGCATCATCAGTCATTTAAATCTAATACCCAATTCTTGTTATATATCACGCATATATTTATTGCGTGAAGACAGGTGCGATATGGTCAACTAATCCCAATTCGGTAGGAGGCCAATAGATAAAAACCGCCTTCCCTACCACGTTGCTTTGAGGGACTAGCCCCCAGTTATGGGAATCCGAGGAATTGTTACGGTTATCTCCAAGCACAAAAAGCGAATCTTCTGTAACTGTCCAGTTGCTCTCGTACACAGGTGCCGCGGCAATGTACGGTTCGTCTAAGATCTGCCCATTGACCCTAACCTGCTTGTTCGAGATGACCACTTGATCACCTGGTAAGCCGATCACACGTTTTATATACTCTTGTTCTGGGTCACGTGGAAAATGGAACACGATCACATCGCCAATTTGAGGTGACCCAAATTTATAAGCCATTTTGTTCACGATCACAAATTCACCGCTATGCAGGTTGGGTTCCATGCTATATCCATCAACCCTGATACGAGCTGAAATCGCATTTATCGCGGCGAATAGAAGCACCGACAATACTAGGGTTTCAAGAACATCGATCAGAAAACGTCGAGCACCCGATCTGCTTTTCCGCGGTGCAGTTTGCTCAGGCCCAACTTCTGGGAAGTCTTCCAAATCGTTTTCCATACTCGCCTAAAACGATTATAAGGCGGGTTCCAGAAGGTTGCAAGGGGCGAGATAATTAGAAAACCTTGAAGATTTTGAAAGGTAATGAGAGATATGCGCCTAAACACGATTGACCACTTCGGGCACACTACTATAAAATCATCTCCTAGCCCGCAGTACTATCCGAATTGGTGTTCCAAGAAAATTATATGCCTCACGGATACGGTTCTCCAAAAATCGAACATAGGTAAAATGCGCAAGTTTAGGATCATTGACGTAGAGCATAAAAGTTGGTGGTTCGCTGCGAACCTGGGTGCCATAGTAAATCTTTAGATGCCTCCCCGCGTGCGAAGGCGCTGGATGAATTACCTGCGCTCTTTGCAAAATTTGGTTCAGTTGTGAGGTGGAAATATGGACAAGGCGTTCCTCCTGTACACGGAGCGCCATAGGTATTACCTTATCCACCCGCTTGCCGGTTATCGCCGAGATAAATAGGACCGGCACAAAGTCCATAAAATTCAGTTCCTGGCGCACATTGCGAGTGAAGTTATCCATCGTATATGTGTCCTTTGGAATAGCATCCCACTTATTCACCAACACAACAACGCTCTTCCAGGCATCCAGAATAAACCCGGCGATATGGCTATCCTGTGATGTCAGCCCAGTAGTGGCTTCCACCAATAACAATCCCACATCTGCCCGTTCTATGGCGCGTAACGAGCGTAATACGCTATACTTCTCCACACCAGGCTCAATGCGCCCCCTGCGTCGAATCCCGGCCGTATCGATCAGAGTCAAGGGAATTCCATCATATATAAGCCGCGTATCAATAGCATCGCGTGTTGTGCCGGAAATCGGACTGACAATAGCACGCTCCTCACCAACCAGGCGATTGAGCAGACTAGACTTACCCACATTCGGTTTACCGAGGATGGCAATCTTAACTGAATCGTCCTCTTCCTCTTCTCCATCCTTTCTAAAAGTAGTAGTTAATGCATCCAGCAAATCACCGGTGCCTGTGCCATGCAGCGCCGAGATGGGGTAGGGATCCCCAATCCCTAATTCATAAAATTGTAAAGCCTGTAAGCGGCGCTCTTCATTATCAGCCTTGTTGACCACCAACAATACTGGTGGGTAAAGTTCCCCATCCCGTTTACGCTGATGATTACGCAGAATCTGAGCCACTTCTCGATCCGCCGGAGTAACCCCACTCCCGACATCAGTGATAAAAAGGACCGCATCAGCCTCACTAATGGCGATCTCAGCTTGTTCTCGAATCTCCTCGATAAAATCCGCTGAACCGACAGACAGGGGTTCTCCCCTTGGCCCAGCCCCAATTTTTGTTGGGTCAATCCCACCTGTATCCATAACATCGAAGACAACTCCAGCCCACTCCGCTTCCGCCAACAAACGGTCCCGAGTCGTGCCCGGGATATCATCAACGACAGCCAGGCGTTCCTCGGCGAGTCTGTTAAATAGCGTACTCTTGCCCACATTGGGACGACCAACCAGTGCGACAATAGGTTTTGGCATTTTTGTTTCTCAGGGAGTGGGCGTTGGCTGTGGTGTAAGCGTTAGAAGCGCTGGAGTTGTTTCCGGGGTAGGCGTAGGAGCGATAATTATCCTCACCGCTACTGTTTCCGGTAAGATGGAGGCGACACTGACCTGGCTGGGTAGTAGATCTACCACCGGAGAAACCTGATGTGTTCCTGTTTCTAAACCAGTCAGGTCAACGATCACACGTATGCTAGCAGGATTCAGGGAATTTAAGATTGTCAATGGACCTGCTAAGAGTAAATCAACAGAATCTGGTGATAAGATCGCTTCGTGTTCCGGCGTTAAACCAATTGCCTCGATAGGTATACTGATAGGCAAGCTACCTTCTAAGGCGGCAATACCTAACCTGACCAACACACTTTCTTCTCCTGCCAAGGTAACTTCCTCTGGTAAATTAAGCGTAGCGCGGACATCTACGTCATCGTCTAATCCAGTTAAATCGATCGGATCCGTCTCAACAAAACCAGGCAGATCATTAACCAATTGTGGATTTGAAGAAAAAACAGTCACGTTTGGTGGTGAAACAGATACATTGGTCAGCCAGTAGCCATTTGCCACCTCCCCCGTCGTGACAACCTTTACCACCACATTACGATAGCCACCCTGAAGGATAATCGGTTGGGTAACGTTCACAGTCGGTGGGGTAATCGTTACTCCGAAGACTCTGTCTCGATTTTCATCTAAGGCTTGCACAGAAACATTTTCCCTAACCGTATCATTTGCCCCAGTAACATCAAGCCCCGCACGCACCTCGACCACCTGGCTGACCAGCGACTCTTGTCCAGAGACGGTTACCTCGAATGGGTCGGAGTAAGCCGAACTTTTCCTATAGCCCAGGGCCGGATCGCCAGTCACGCTGAGTTGAACAGGGAAGGTGTGCGTTATAAAAGGTTCCAGGACAACCTCCACTTCAGCAGGTTCTACCTCCACAATTTGGACAGGCGTTAAATCCACCTGAGCCCTGACTTCAACGGTGTGCTCGCCCTCACCCAATCCTGAAAGATCGATCCAAGTGCGAATGTGATCCGGATCTTCGACCATTTTGTTCCAAATCGAACGGGGAGCGTTGAGGATCAAACCAATTTGATTTTCAAATTCCTCTGTAATTACGTAGCCTGGGTCCAATCCAATTACTTCAAGTTCCAATGGATTTGGGTAAGGGCGCTCTTCGTTCGGGTCCGTCGATACTACAGCTGAGACCCACACGATAACCGCTAATATAAAAGCGAGAAATAATGAACCCAAATTCCTTCCTATCCAGCGCAAATTTTACTTCTCCTCCCTTTCCATTTCTGGAGAACGTGTAAACAACCTGGAGAGGAAACCCATAAGTCCTTTTTTTTCTTCTAATGGACGATAAAACGCGCGCAGAATATTATCCAAGCGATCAGCATCCAATCGCCGTATCATCCGTCCCCCATGAACGACTGATATATTGCCAGTTTCTTCTGAAACAACCACAGCAACAGCATCAGTAACCTCGGAGATACCCAGAGCTGCCCGGTGGCGCAAACCCATTTGTCTTTCCGGAGAGCGTGTCAATACGCCGCTGGATGAAAGCGGCATCACACAGGAAGCTGCCTGCAAAGTCCCACCTGAAATGATCACAGCACCATCATGCAATGGCGTATTAGGATAAAAAATTTGGAGCAGCAGTTCAGGGCTGATTTGAGCGTCCATGGGCACACCAGTATTAACATATTCTTCCAAATTATCCATCCTTCGCATCACAATAAGTGCCCCATGTTTTCGGTCGGACATTCGCGCAGAGGCGTTCACGACAGCTTTAATGGTTTCTTGAGTTCCTGAAGAAGTTACACCAGTTGGCCAGATAGTACCCGCTCGTCCAAGACGTTCTAGCGTACGTCGAATCTCTGGAGCAAATATAACCGGAATTGCCAGCAGCAACGCGGGAAGTGCACTACGCACCAACCAGGAGAAAGCCGGGAGCACATCTAGACTGGTCAACAGGCTGACCAATACAATCAGAATGAAAACACCCCGCAAGAGCAAAATAGCTTGAGTGTCACGCAAAAGAAGAAAGATTGAGAAAAAAATCAAAGTGACCAAAGCCAGGTCGATTACATTCACCCAGTTAAGGCGCTCAAATATAAAGTAGATATTATTGAGCAGGCTCTCAATTAGTTCAGGCACAGCGTTTTTCCGGTTCTTTCTATCCCAGGCCGAGTCATTACTAGATTCTAACAGACTTGATTATAATGATAGAAGTTACGCATTTCAGCGAGGAATACTCCAAAAATAGGGGGGTGCGGGCTACGCCCGCACCCCCCTATTTTTGGGCCCTCACCACTTCAACTACGTAAGTCTTATAAATGATTTGACAAATAATGCTGATAATTTCTGCTCGCTTGCTTTCAACCATCAAACGGGCCGCATGACCCGGTCTTTACGTAATTGTTTAAAGAACATCTCAGAGCCAGACGACATCGATTCAGCTGCGGCTTCCTGCCAGGCACGTACTCGCAGGCTTTTAATCGAACGTTCTTGGTAACCCAAAGAACGCCAGATATCGTCTTTACGCGCCAAGTTGGGAGGCAGGAATATCAAGGCAATCTCACATTGCAACTCACGCGATGCACGCTCCACCTCTTCCGTGAGCACACGCATGGATTCTGCAAGAGGGATATCGGGCTCTAAATAAAAGTCACCTGTGCGAGCTACCAGGTTCTCAACCTGCCATCCGACCAGTCCTACCAGTTTATCATCTATTTTAAGCATAAGATAGGCTTTCTCGCCAAAAGTGGCCATGATGTCTTCTCGGCTGAAGTCTTGTGCACCATTATATAAACGAGTTATAAACGCAGCAATCTCACCGGCCTGACGTGGGCCGGCTCGCATCACAGCCATTCCACCAGGGACGGCTTCTAACGGGTGTTCTGCAATAGCGCCGATAACCGGAATCGTCTCGAGCCAAGCCGCGGTGACACTCTGCCAAGTGTCATCAAAAGACCCATCGTTACGAATGATTACATCAGCTGCACCAACTTTACCTTCTTGAGGGGGTTGGGCCGCGACTCGTTGGCGAGCTGTTTTCTCATCCATAGCTCGCTTTTCCACCAGGCGAGCTATTTGAACGTTCTCTGGGGCAAAAGTCACCCATACAGAATCGCATTTAGTTCGTAAGCTCGTCTCCAGTAGTTTGATGGCCTCGATGACAACAACTTTCTGCTGAGAACGCCGGGTGAGCAGGTCCACCGCCTGGATGACGTGCGGGTGCACGATGGCCTCTAGACGGGCTAACGCGTCTGGGTCAGCAAACACAATCCGCGCCAATTTTGCCCTGTCAATTTCTCCATCCGGAGACAGGATCCATTTCCCAAACGTGTCTAATACTGGTTGGTAAGCAGGAGCACCATTTGAAATTGCGCGATGACCGAGGGCATCCGCATCGATTCCATACGCCCCAAGGTGTTCCAACATGCGACGAACAACGCTTTTACCGGTAGCAATATTCCCGGTCAATCCAATCACATATTTACCCGACCAGGTGCTCATCAAATCTCCTGAAACCAAATCGACTCAAACCCACCCACATTTTAGTCTGGCGAGCCTATAATGTCAAAGGTTCCTCTCAAAATAGCAATGTCCCAGCTGGGGTGCCGGGACATAATGGATATCTCTCAAGTGCTCAAAACCCCATGAACGATTTTTTGATTAGATGTTTGAATTAAATATCCTAGAGGAATTGATCCGCAAAATGACATGCCACCCAATGTTTTGGCTTTAGCTCTAAAAATTCAGGCTCTTGCTCAAAACAAATATCTTTGGCGATAGGACAACGGGTGTTAAAGTTACACCCAACAGGTGGATTGGCAGGGCTCGGAAGATCCCCTTCCAAAATTACTCT
>DAOVXM010000492.1 GCA_030636125.1 Chloroflexota bacterium
CAGCGTTCAGGTCAACACCACGGTAACCACCTTCAACGTAAACCTGCTCCAGGATATGGTCCCGTTCATCGAGCAAGTAGCAGCGGTGCAGTGGTCGGTTTTCTTCCTGGTCCCCACTGGTCGTGCCCAGGCCCGGTGGTTGATCTCGCCTGAACAACACGAACAGGTCTTCAACTGGTTATATGACCTGTCTAAAGTTGCGCCGTTCGACATAAAAGGTACCGCGGCCCCCATGTACCGCCGGGTTGCCATCGAGCGTAAAAAAGCCGAACTCAACGCCGATCAGCAGGTGACCTTCCAGGGAGCCGGGTTCCAATACGCGGACGGGCTGAACCGCCCCACCAAGGGTGTTAACGATGGCAATGGTTTCCTGTTCATATCACATGTGGGTGAAATCATGCCCTCCGGGTTCCTGCCGGTCAGCGCCGGGGATGTCCACACAGATGACGTGGTAGACGTGTATCGCAATTCCCAACTTTTTAAGGACCTGCGCGATTACAGCAAATTGAAGGGCAAGTGCGGCATCTGCGATTACCGGGATGTGTGTGGCGGGCAGCGTGGTCGCGCCTATGGCGTGACGGGCGACTACCTGGAAACTGACCCGGCTTGCCTGTATGAACCCAACGGGCAGCATTAGGAATCATTTGATGGAACTTAACCTAACCGGCTTGATCGCAGCGCTATCCACCTTCCTGGGCATCTGGTTAGGACACGTGGCCGTGCGCAAGATTGAATTCATTTCGCCAACGGTCTGGATACCTGCGCTGGTAGCTTTATGCCTCGGCCTGGTTTTGGAGGTTGGCGCGCTATGGAGCGAAAGCCTGAACATTGCCGCCGCGCTGGGGATCTTCGGTTTCACCCTGTTGTGGGATGCACTGGAGTTTTGGCGCCAAGAACGCCGTGTTGAAAAAGGCCATGCTCCGGCAAATCCGGCCAACCCACGGCACGCACGCTTGCTGGCAAAAGGCGCTCCGGTCACCAGGATTGACTGGTTAAAACGGGACCCGCAAGGGCGTTTGCTTTCAGCGGATGAACTACGGACTGTTCAGGAGAGCGCAGGATGAACTATTTTGGCCTATTCCTTGGACTCGCCACATTGTTGATCATCGGCCTGGGTTTTGTGTGGGTGATCAAGGGCGAATATTATCTTGGCTACCTGTGGTGGCCTTATATCATGGGGTTGGGCATCCTGATCGTAATCGGCTCTCTCTTCATCCCCTCAAATTGGGGGTCTGCCTTGATGGGTGCATTTGGAGCCTCACTCATTTGGGGTTCGACCGAACTAAAGGAGCAAGCAGTCCGCGCTGAAATCGGATGGTATCCCTTTAACCCCAACCCTAAACCGAACCCACCTCTTGTCGAAAAGATCAAAAAATTACCCCCTCCACATCTATAAGTTCGTTTGCAGTAACAAGAGACTAAGTGGTTTATCCCATGAAGATGTATCAGCCGATTTATATATCAATGGAGCACACCTGTTTTTCGGATCATTCTCAAGCCGTTGGTTAAGATTCATAAGGTAACTATGAAATATATCATTGTCGTCGGCGGCGGCATCGCTGGCCTGTCTGCCGCTTACCAGATTCAAAAGAAAGCTATAGAGGCTAATATCCCCCATCAACTGACCGTCCTCGAAGCCGGCTCTTACTGGGGAGGTAAAATCATCACCGACCGGGTAGATGGCTTTGTGGTCGAGGGTGGACCCGATACATTTATCGTCACCAAGCCGTGGGCGGTTCAATTATGTAAAGAACTCGGCCTCTCCGAGCGCTTAAAGGGGACCAATCCCCACCAAAAGAACACCTATATCCTGCACGATCAGCATTTACACCCTCTCCCTGGCGGGCTGACGATGATGATCCCTACCGAGTTCGGTCCCATGATCCGCACCGGCCTTCTCTCCTGGCCCGCGAAAATCCGCATGGGCATGGATTTTATGCTGCCACCCGCCGCGGAAAATGGTGATGAGAGCCTGGGCGAATTCGTCACCCGCCGTTTAGGTCGTCAGGCTTATGAACGGTTGATCGAGCCCCTGATGAGCGGCATCTACGCCGGAGACGGCGACAAGCTCAGCCTGCAGGCTACTTTCCCCTATTTACGGGACCTAGAGTTAAAACATGGCGGTCTGGTGAAAGGCGCGCTGGCGCTGCGACACCAGCGTGCTCAGAGCCAGCGCCAGGAGGGCAGGAACAATGGGCACAAATCCCCTCCAGGGTCGCGCAGCATCTTTTTAACCCCAATCACGGGCCTGGCTGAGATCGTGGAGGCTTTGGTCTCCAGGCTGGAAGCTGGCGGGGCGGATATGCTTTTGAACACACAAGTCCAGCAAATCGCACCTTTTGGAGACGGCTTTTCACTGTTTTTAAATGAAGGTGAAACGATTTTTAGCGATGGTTTGGTGCTGGCAACACCAGCCTACGCTAGTGGAGATTTAATCGCAGGTTTTGCACCAGAACTTGCCAGCGAACTCCAGGCTATTGAGTATGTCAGCACTGCGACGGTCTCCCTGGCTTACCGGGAAGCTGATCTAAAACGTCCCCTGGACGGGTATGGTTATGTCATCCCGCGGCGAGAAGGGCAAAAAGCGCTGGCATGCACCTGGACCTCGACCAAGTTCCCCCATCGCGCCCCGCAGGGGTATGCGCTGGTGCGGGTCTTCATAGGTCGGGCCGGGCAGGAAGCCGATCTACCCTGGGATGAGGTTGGTCTCCAGGCTGTCGCTCAAGAAGAAGTACGCCAGACCCTGGGGATCACGGCCGAACCGCAATTGGCGCGGGTATACC
>DAOVXM010000141.1 GCA_030636125.1 Chloroflexota bacterium
AATCCACTGTTGCTAAAGCGCCCGTGTTGCAGTGATGAATTACCGTTTCGTTTTTCCCCATCAGAGCAGCTCCATGCTCTGCCATCCGCTTATTGATCTCTACATCTTCATCAGCGATTCGTTGGGCCTCATCCAGCACTCCGTCTTGCAAATCTGGTACCCGCTTGAAATTGCCCTTATTTACAACCCGCAGGATTCGCCCGACCGCCCAGGCGAGGTTCGCCGCAGTTGGTCGAGACGCTACCAGTGCCTCCGCCGCAGCGGACAATTCATTTCGCATTCCCTCGACGTTTAATGCCTGCGAAGCTTGTGCAGCTAAAGCCATTCCAAACGCGGCGGATGCTCCAATTGCTGGTGCACCTCGCACGACCATCTCCTGAATAGCAACGACTACCTGATGGTAATTCTCTAAGCTGACTACCCGGTATTCCCCAGGAAGTAGTCTTTGGTCGATCATTAATACCTGTCGGTTTGTGTTATCCCACTCTACTGTCCGCATATCTCACCCATCCTATGCTCCCCCGCCAAGGATCGTTCTCCTGCAAAAGCGGACTGAGTTTAACATGTATGAGATACTTTGTCAAAGTGTTGCAATACTAGGCTCGCACTCACCTATCGGCTGGTGTTCCCCCGCTGCCTGTCTCCAATCCACCTTCAACCAATTGGCGTAGTCGTAGAACTTCCTTGTGCTCTTCGAGCAACATAGCCAGCAAAAAAGTCTCAAAGGGCAGTGCGTGGGCAGCATAAGCCGCCGCGGAGAGGTGTTTATGAGCAGCAGCAAACAGATCATCCAATGCCAGCTGATCGCTGCGTCGCAAAGCGCGCCGGAAGCGAGAAAAGGATTGCTGCTCTTGTAAAAAAGATTGAGTGATAGAAGGTAGTGTGCGTCCCATAAGCAATTTAATCCCTTTTCGCAAACATTTCCTTTCAGAATAAACGAGGGGGCGGTGCAGGCAAGTTCGGTTCCAATGTCCAGACCTGACCGGCAGCCTCCAGCACCGCTTCCAGCAGCTCAGGGCGACTATCCGGCGGACCAGGGCGAACGCTGATGGCAACCGGCGCTAGACGATTCAATCGCTGCAGGTGAGCCAGACAGATCCGCAGCAGGCGCAGGCTCTCAGCCGCGGACACGTTTTCGTCATAGAACGTGGACAACAGGTCCAGAACCAGTGTGGGAACCGGTTGGGTGGGCGTTTCTTTCAGCAGGGCTACCAGCTGGTAGCAGGTGAAAGCGCGCCTCAAATGAATTCGCTCCAGGGCAGCAGGCAAGTCAGCTGTCTGACCGCCCAGGGCATGACCAATTGCCAGGTTGCACCGGTAGACATCAAACCGATTACCGCCATCCAAGAGGCGCAGCGCACCCTGACAGACCAGGCGAGCTATCAGATCCCACATGATCGCGCCGCCAGCATGTGGCGCCACGACGAGCAGCAAATCACCAGGGAGTGGGCTAAGCAGTGTATTCATGCCACTAACTTAGCCTTATTCTCCTAGAAAAACAATCCCACACTTAGGGGAGAGACAGGGAATGATTGGAGTACTCGCGCGGGTGAACCAGGGATGGCGGAGGGGGATGGTGGGGGGAGCCAGATATACCGGTCGCAAACGGCGCTTCGTTCTTCAAAGAACCCAGGCGCTGAAGTCCCAGTCGACCAGGGCTCTGCGCAGCTCAGCCTTGCTGTGCAGACCAAATTTTCGCAGCACGTTACGAACGTGTGACTTGGCGGTTTCAGGGGTTATCATCAGTCTGGCAGCGATCTGGCGGTTAGTGAAATTAAGACAAGTCAGCACAGCCACTTGTTGTTCGCGTGGAGATAGTACCTGCCAATGAGCTACATGCTCATCGTTCACCTGGCGTTGTGCTAATGCCGAGGTGAGCAATTCGAAAGCGATCTCGCCGGTCTGACGCTGTTCGCTCTCAGCGATGGTTTGCAGGGATTGGATCAATTCCTCATCCGCATGGAAAGCCAGGCGCGACGAGGGGGCGTACCCAAGAGCGTTTAGAATGCGCTGCCAGATAGTCATAGAGGAGACCTTTGCTCGTCAGGATAAATGACAGAGACATTATAATAGAACATTTGTTCAGTCGTCAAGGAGTCCCCCTCAGTAAAACGGATCAGCGAACTCGGGTGAAACGCCGTTTGCCGGCTCGGAGCACGCCTGGGTTTGGGAAAGGTTGGTTGGGATCGTCGAGCACCTCTCCATCCAGTCGAACTCCATTCTGCGCAATCAATCGCCGTCCCTCGCTGCGAGATTGAACTAGCCCACTGGCTTCCAACACGTCAAGTACGCTCTGTCCGGATACCAGTGAGTACTCAGGCATATCTTCAGGCATATCACGCTGTTGGAAAACACGCACAAAATTCTCCTCAGCTCGTGCCGCGGACGGTGGGTCATGAAAGATCTCGACGATTTCACGCGCCAGTTTCATTTTCACATCCCGTGGGTGCAAACTTCCTTCTTCCATCCCGGACTCCAAGGCTTTAATCTCTGTGGCTGACCAGCGTGTTACCAGATGGAAATAATCGGGCATTGCTTTATCAGGGATGCTCATCACCTTGCCGTACATATCATCTGGCGGAGCCAGGATCGGGATGTGGTTGCCAAGAGACTTGCTCATCTTGATTTCACCGTCGGTTCCTGGCAGGATTGCCATAATGATGGCTATGTTGGGTTTTTCGCCCAGGGAGGTCATCACCTTGCGCGCGGCAGTAAGGATATTGAAGAGCTGGTCTGTGCCGCCCACTTGCACATCAGCGCGCAAGGAATATGCATCGTATCCCTGCATGATCGCGTAAAAAGTCTCATGCAGGTATATCGCCTCGTTTTGGTCCCAGCGCAGCCTGAAATTTTCCCGGGCAAGAAACTGTTGTATCGTGAAGTTTGATGCCAGATTGATCAGATCGACGAATTCCAGCTTCGAGAGCCAATCGGCATTAAAACGGATCCTTGTTACCTCCGGGTCTAATATCTTGAATGATTGCTGGGCATATGTGCGCGCATTGTGTTCGACTTCTTCCGGGGTCAGTTTCGGACGCAGTTTATCTTTATCAGATGGGTCGCCGATCAAAGATGTGTATGTTCCGATCAGGAAAGTCACCTCATGTCCCAGCTCTTGGAATTGGCGCAGCTTTCGCATGGTGATCGTATGGCCGATATGCAGGTCGGTTGTGCGCGGGTCATAACCACAGTATATCTGCAGCGGGCGGTTATCCTCCTTGGCTTCTGATAACCGCTGGTGTAATTCCTTGGCCATGGCATTTTTTATTTCTTCATCGCCATATTCTGTGCCGCGCATCAAGTATGCGACTTGTTCTTCAATGTTCATCTCCACTGCTCGCCTCCTGGATTTAACCTTAGACCTGCATTTCAATAATAGTTAAAGTAAATGGACTTGTAGCTTAGCCCTGTCCCTGGTCGGACAGACCGGGGGCTTGTCCCGCTCCTGTGGGGCCCTTGTGGGCGTTGTGGCTCAAACTTACGGGCACAAGGTCCCCCGCAAATAGCGGGGCCGGCTCTAAGCTACAATGCACTAAGAACTATGAGATAAAGTCTTAGATTGAGAATTAAAGGTTCTGTCATGATCTATTTCCGGTGATCTTTAATCATAGCAGCAAACAAAAAAACGCGCCCTCTGCGGAGAGCGCGTCGGTGCTCATCGCAGAGTGCTTACTCGCGAGAATAATAATAACCTTCCTGTGTATCGCCAACATCAACTTGCTGAACTAGTTTCAGATCAGCCTGCTTGAGGATCATTTTTAAGATCTGATCGCCTTCTTCAAAACCAGTCCGGCCTAAGGATTTCCCGTGTGCGCTTACCTCACCTAGAGTATGAAATCCGAAGTAAGATCCCTCGCCAAAAACCTGCACTTTATTTCCCCACCGGGCAGGTAATACCCGTACTTCTTGGATTTCATTCCAGCCTAATTGCACGTTGCGCAGGCCATTACGGAAGTTTATCCCCAGATTGCTTACCCGGATTATCGTGTGGCGGTCCATCCAATTTCCCAAACTTATGCCAACCGCTACCAGGGCTAGCGGCACCGTTAGGAGCGGAAGCCAAAAAGTTACCCGGTTTCCACTGAAGATCACCAGTGCCCAAGCCCCTCCTACCATGAAAGTTCCAATCCAGGCGATCGCCTCTCCGCGTCTAGGAGTTAATTCGGGACGGTATTCTCTGATATCTTGTCCTCCATCCATGAGTCAAATTATAAAGGATATTTGCTCTGAATCCAAAGGGGTCTGATTTTGATTTATACTGGGCAGGTCATTGGGTATAAAAATCCTTATCAAAATTGAAAAAATGGGATACTGAGTATGGTCAAATCCCTCTCATTCCTTAGAAAAATAACGTTTTCCTAAGTCCAAACTAATTTCCTTGCGCTGCGACCCGTGCTATAATTCGCAGAGTTACGGAGTGATGATGCAAGAACCAGTTTTGGTACTTAATGCGAATTTCGAGCCGCTGAACGTCTGCAATATGCGGCGCGCCATCGGCTTGATGATGACCAGCAAAGTGAGCCTGGTGTTGAATGGTCGCGGCCATATCCGTACCGTGTCGCTGAAATTCCCGCGCCCATCGGTCATCAGGCTGGAAAGGATGATTAAAAGACCGCGCCGGAAAGTCAAGTTGAGCCGGCGCGAAGTCCTGCGGCGCGACAATTACACCTGCCAATACTGCGGCCAAAATGGTTCCCAGCTCACCATTGACCATGTTGTCCCGCGCAGCCTTGGCGGGGTGCATATTTGGAGCAATTTAGTTGCGGCTTGCCCTTCCTGTAATCACCGCAAAGGCGGCCGCACAATCGAACAAGCTCATATGCGTTTGTTGAGAACCCCTTCCGAACCACCTGCCTCAGCAGGGTATTTATTTGCCCATCATTTATCACAAAACGAGGATTGGATACCTTTCATCGAAGGCTGGTAAAGAAGTTTCTTAAGATCTTATCGCAGATCAACCAGCCAATTGATTCCCCCTTGATCTAAAACTCCAGCTCTAAGAAATCCTTAGCTAAACTTACCGGTCCATCAAATGTCTGTTCAGCTTTGGTGAGCATGTTTTCATCTTTGAATTTTCCATTGGCATAATGGATAAGGTAAAGTTTCCTGGCTTTTGCCTGTTTGGCGATCTCACCGGCTTGGGCAGCGTCAGAATGACCCCAGGACAACCCGGTTGATTCATGGATTAAAACGTCGGCATCTTTCGCCAATTTAACCACTTGAGTGGATGGTTCAGTATCACCAGAATAGGCAAACACCTTCTTCGATTCGTTGAACTCAATCCGCAAACCAACATTCGGGATAATGTGGGACACGGGTGAGCTGTAAATTTTCCATTCGTCTGTTTCTTGAACGATCGCCATCTCTTGTTCCGGCAATCTGTTCATCTCAACCGGGAAAAATCCTGGCCAATTTTCCCATCCGAATAGGTCCATCATGGTTTCAAACCGATCTAAGGTGTGATCCAATCCATGGATCCTTAATTCTCGTTGACGACTTAACAACCATAAATTCATCAAGAGCAAGGGCACACCCGATACATGATCAGGGTGGAAGTGAGTCAGGATTAGATCGGTTAGTTTGTTTACGTCCAGACCAGCCTGACGTAATCTGACAATAGGTGTACTGGTACAGTCAATCAGCACGAACCGCTCGCTTCCCACTAACGCCATATGGCTGTTTTCATGCGCTTCATCAGGAATCGCATTAGAGGACCCTAAGATTACAACTTTTGGCATTTATTTCCCTTTGTTATATATTCTCAACATAGAAGAGGATCACCCACCAAAAATCCAAAATGCCACTTTTGGTGTTATCACCACCTCTAATACAGCCGCGCCAAGTAATAGCGGCAGAACAAGGCCTACCATAACCTTCGCCCAATCAGCTGTCGCACCCACCATGGCTTCTCCAATTGTCTTGCCTGGTGATGGTGTTGCCAGGGTTGCGCCTAAGCGCAGGATGGCTGCACCAGCGAAAATTATTGCCGGGATCTCCAATATACCATGTGGTACAACGAATCCCAGCAAGAATAATAAAGGTGATAGGCCAGCGCTTGCCATTGTTGCAGTGAAATAACCGATTAGAAGGATCGGTATGAGCATCACAATGAGCGCTAATACTCCAAAGGAGAACACTCCCATTATCGATGCCAGAAACATTGATCGCAGATTATAAAACCATACTGCTGGAACACTGCCCGATTCAAAAAGACGTACATAATCGAAGCCTTCAATTGATCCCGTTGTGATCGCATCAGTATTGATCAATTCAGGGGGAATCACAAATCGGTTAGCTAAATTAGCCCCAAGTAAAACTCCACCGATTAATATAAAAATTACCAGAAGAGCTGGCATGCGGATCTTATGTACTTCTCCCTTGATCTCTTTCTTGTACCAATCCAGAGGAGAGCGCGCCTCCCCGCGAAATTTGGTCCAAAATGACACCAATCCCCATCGCAGATCAATCGAGTCGAATTCGCGGCTAATTAATTCTTCCCGGTTGAAATGCGCCACACCTATCCTCAACAGTAAAATGGCGACGATCACTTGCCCGACGACTGTCCAGAATAAGACTTCATCTCTGGCCCAAACGATCACCGCGCTCTCTGCCTGGAGCAGCACCGCCATCGGCAGGATTAGAAAAACAGCCAGCAGATTGGCTGCCCGCATGGATGTAGTTTGTGATGACACCACAACTGCACCGCTCACCATTAACAAGCAATTCGTGGTCGCAAGAGCAAGTATCTGCACCAGTGTG
>DAOVXM010000446.1 GCA_030636125.1 Chloroflexota bacterium
GCGCCATAAAGCGAGGCTGGGTTCACTGCGAGCCCTAGCTCAAGAGACCCATATTGAAGCCGCTTGTCTTGGAGAAGATATCGTTGTTTTGGGGGCAGCTGCTCTGCTTCTACAGAACGAATTGGGTATTGTCTAGTGTTGTGCAACTAGTGTTGTGTAACTAGTGTTGTGCGGCGTAAGTGACTCGATAGTTTGGTAATAATGGCGCAACACTAACACTGCAGATATCGAAGCATATCACAAACCGGAGAGGCCCAAGGAAAGGAATTATCCAGCAAATGATTGAATATACCCACCTTATCAAACCCCAGCTCGTACCTCCGCTTGATGAGGAGTTCCGCCCGGCAGTTTTGTACAACCATGATTTTCGCACAGGGATTGAAGCATCAGGCGATGGTGTGCTGTTGGTGCTCGCTCTTGAGCGTATGGATGGCTCAATATCTCGGTATGAGCTAAAGGCCTTTCCTGATAACCATCCACGCAGCTTTGAAAACCGCTTTTATGTCGAACGTATCCTCAAATTCTTGCTCTGGCAGCGCGGGGGATGGAAGTTATACGTCGGTGGACCCAGGAGCATTGGGGACTATATCCAGGCAAGTTACTCTTCCAATGGGGCGCGTGCATTTGATTATTTTTTTATGGGCGAAGATGTCTACGAAAAACCTTTCACCGTGGTTCCCTGTGATGCAGTTGATGTACCAGCAGCGCACGAGACCGAGAAGCAGTTAGGAGGCCACCTGGATGGGTGCCGGATTGGATTTGATCTAGGGGCCTCAGATCTTAAAGTATCGGCTGTTATCGATGGTGAAGCAGTCTTCAGCAAGGAAATTGTGTGGGAGCCTCGTAAGCAGGTTGACCCACAGTACCATAAAGATAAAATAAAAGCGGCCTTAGATGAGGCAGCTTCCAAGATGCCCAGAGTCGATGCTGTCGGCGGCAGTTCGGCAGGCGTTTACATCAATAATAGACCCATGATCGCCTCACTATTCCGCGGCATCCCCAAAGAGCGCTTCGATGAAGTCAGAAACTTATTCTTGGACATCCGTGAGGAGTTGAACGTGCCGCTCGAGATTGTGAATGACGGTGAAGTGACCGCATTGGCAGGGGCAATGTCGTTGGAGGACAGTGGTGTTTTGGGCATAGCTATGGGATCGAGCGAGGCAGCGGGTTATATAACGCTGACCGGTAAGATCACCGATTGGCTGGACGAACTGGCTTTTGCACCCATTGATTACAATCCCGGGGCTCCAGTTGATGAATGGTCAGGGGATAAAGGATGTGGCGCCCTGTATTTCTCGCAGCAATGTGTGTTTCGCCTGGCACCTAAGGTTGGCGTCGCGGTTCCGATCGGCGTAACGGATGCCGAGAAACTTAAATATGTACAAAAGGAGCTTGAAGCAGGTCACGAAGGAGCTGTGAAAATCTGGCAAAGCATAGGCTATTACTTGGGTTATGCCATTGCTCACTATGCTGATTTTTATGATCTTAAGCATGTGCTGATCCTGGGGCGGGTAACATCGGGTAAAGGAGGTCCGATCATACTCGAAGGCGCAAAAGAGGTGCTTGAATTAGAATTCCCCAGTCTGGCTGCTCAAGTCAATATTCAACTTCCAGATGAAAAAAGCCGCCGTGTGGGACAATCCATCGCGGCAGCAAGTCTACCTACGATCAGTTGAGGTGAATAAGATGTTTAAACTCGATACTGCAGAAATTTTCGTTCCCGACAATTTACCCCCAGAAGAAGCGCTGGCAAGAACAACGCATATGGCCATAGGGGCGCATCAAGACGACCTGGAGATTATGGCTATCGACGGCATCCTGCAGTGTTTCCAGCGCAAGGACAGATGGTTCACAGGTGTGGTAGCGACAAATGGAAGTGGCTCACCACGGGACGGCCTTTACGCGCAATATACCGACGAAGCCATGCGGGAGATTCGAGCAGTCGAGCAGAAAAAGGCCGCTATCATCGGCGACTACGCTGCCCAGGTCTTGCTCGATTATCCTAGCTCGGCTGTCAAGGACGGAGCAAACCGGGATACGGTAGAAGATCTTACCCAATTATTCGAGAGAGCCAAACCCGAAATCGTTTATACACATAATCTTGCTGACAAACACGATACGCACGTGGGCATAGCGCTCAAAGTACTCAAGGCAATCCGCTCTCTTCCGGAGTCACAACAACCGCAAAATCTTTACGGGTGTGAAGTCTGGCGAGACCTGGACTGGATGGTGGACAGCGACAAAGTGTCTTTTGACGTTTCCGCTCTGGAAAACCTGCAATTAGCGTTGTTGGGTGTATTCGACTCTCAGATAAGCGGCGGTAAACGTTATGACTTAGCCACCATGGGAAGGCGGCGCGCCAACGCAACCTTCTTTGCCTCGCATGCCACGGATATCGCCAGTGGGATGGCCTTCGCCATGGATCTCACGCCTCTTATTGAGGACCCCTCATCGGATATCAAGGCTTACGTTCAAGGATATATGGATCGTTTTACCAGTGATGTTAAACAAAGACTTGGAAAATTGCAGTAGAAATGTAAATTAATTCGCGGAAGGGTATATGTCAATATTATTACTAATATCTCAATGGGCATGGCCTGACGGTGGGTGTTAACAAATGATGACAGATTCACAAAACAGATCAATCTACATTAAGGGGCCAACGATTCTGACGCCAGATGTCAGCATTGAGAGAGGCTCTGTCTTAGTCAGCAATGGCATCATACACTCCGTTGGAGTGGTGGACGAAATCTCCCAACCTGATGATAGCCAGGTGATTGAAGCTAATGGGTATAGGCTGGTGCCAGGTTTCATTGACTTACAAGTCAACGGTGGGTTTGGCAAAGACTTCACTCGTGAACCGGAGAGCATTTGGGAAGTCGCTGCCCAGTTGCCAAGTTATGGGGTGACCGCTTTCCTGCCGACCATCATCACCTCGCCCAAGGAGACATTTGAGCGGGCGCAGGATGTGTTTGCAATAGGAGCTCCAGCCGGGTTTTCGGGCGCAGTACCGCTAGGGTTGCACTTGGAAGGACCTTTCCTCAATCCTGCCAAGAAGGGAGCCCACAACCCAGATTATCTACGACCCCCTAACCTTGATTTTGTCGCTAACTGGTCGCCGGAAAAGGGGGTGCGCCTGATCACCCTGGCACCGGAGTTGCCTGGAGCGTTGGAAGTCATCCAAAGCCTGGTGAGGCGGGGTGTGCGGGTCAGCGCGGGACACTCCATGGCGGATTACGAGCAAGCCAAGCGCGGCTTTGAAGCAGGGGTCTGTTACGGCACGCACCTGTTTAACGCCATGCCCCCTCTCCAGCA
>DAOVXM010000352.1 GCA_030636125.1 Chloroflexota bacterium
CAGCAGGAGCGCCTGCAGGTAAGGGTTGCACCTGGATTGTGACTGGTTGTGTCTGTAAAGTCCCACCTCGGGTGAAGAAACTGGATGGGATGCTTAGCTGAGCTGGATCGATCGTAATATCGCCTATTATGGTGGGGAAGATTACTGTCTGTAATTCGCTTACGCGGTAGGTCTTTCCACCAGCTTGTAAAATTAATTCGTTTTGCACTGTTTCGGGATGGCTCCAGAAGCCAGTGAATGCAGGCTTTTGGTAGCTGGGTTGGTCCAGCAGCTCTTCAGTGCGGTAGAAACGAAAGGTATATATTACCTGTTCACCCTGGAATGGCGTGGGGTTGTCTACTTTAGCCTCCACGAAGAAGTCTTTCCCGAGTAGATCGGCTGGCGCTTCAGCCGGGTCCATGGGGAGCACAACATCACGGGGCACTGAGGGAGCGGAGAGAGAACCGGGTAAAGTAGGGAATCCCGGTATCGAAGGGAAGGATGGGAAACCTGGAATAGATGGGAAGCCGGGTATAGCCTGGGATGGCTGAGGGGCTGGTTGTACTTGCCCGGTGCTCTGGATGACGTTAACCTGGATAGGATCGGTGCTAAAGGTTTGTCCTCCCACTGATACCATCACAGGTCCGATGACCAGGTTACCGCTTTGGAGGGGGTGCAGGCGGTAATGAAAGGTGGCTTGCTGGCTCATATTCCCGTTGATGATGCTGATTTGAGAGCCGCTGCTGCTGCCCAATAGCTCAAATTTGTCCATGGCAGGCAGTATAGGTTGAGACGGGTTACCAAAGGAAGAATCAATACTCACCGTCAAGACCAACATCTCATCTGTGCTCAGACTGGTGCGGTCCACATCTGCCGTAACAACATTTTGCGATTGAGCAAATGCCGGTATGGCCGTTAACCCTAATAGCACGGCGAGGATGAGGCCAATCAATATCGGTTTTGTTTTTCTCATAATCCATTTTCCTTTAGCGTACTGCGCATTCATTCATGTAATCTTTATACACGTTGGAATGCGCAATACGGATCTTTTAGCATTACCAAATTCCTAAATCTTATTTCGATAGTCTCAACTCTCTTACCAATCTTGAACGGGAGGTGGCTTTCTGACGAATAAGATCTCTCCTAAACGTTCTTGCAGGGTGTCCATGTCCTCGGCTAGAGCTGCTAACAACTGCCTGGCTTGTTCTTCAGTCATACGCTGTCCGGGCGGAGGCATTTGTCCGGGCTGATCACTCTCATCATCCTGGTTCTCTCCATCCTGAGGCTGACCGTTGTTTTGGTTCTGGTCTTCTTGCTGCTGGTCCTCATTCCCTTGGTCCTGATTCTCAGACTGGTCTTCACCCTGTTCACCCTCATCCTGGTTGCCTGATTGGTCACCACTTTGTTCTTGTTCCTGCTCATCTTGATTTTCACCATTCTGAGATTCGTCCTGGTTCTCTTCCTGGTTCTGTTCGTCTTGAGATTGTTCCTGCTGCTCTTGTTCTTGCTGCTGTTCCTGTTGTTGTAACGCTAACTCCAGGTTGTATTTTGCATCCTGGTCCTGTGGATTGAGCAGCAGAGCTCCCTTATAAGCTTCAATAGCAGTCTCTAAATCTTGAGTACTGAAGAAGTTGTTCCCCAGATTGAATAAACTGTTCTCTGCCAGGCTCTCTTCATTGGCATATTGCAAGGCTTGTTGCAGCTGTTCTAAGGCTTGTGCATATTGCCCCTGGCGGTAGTAAGTATTGGCTGCGTTGTAGTACGGTTCTGCCAGCTCAGGTGATTCGATCTGGGCTGTTTGGTAAGCCTCAAGTGCATCCAAATATGCCTGCTCGGTGAAAGCCTGGTTGCCATCCTGGTTTAATTTTTCAGCAGAAGAGCTGCAAGCAGCAACCAGCACACTCAACGCCAATATCGCGATCACGAAAAAAGGTTTTGTTTTTATCATGTTGGTCATCTTCCACCATCCTTTATTGGTGTGCCCATGAGTGTTTATCCTCTCGGGCGTCCGTTTTAGGTTTTCGAGTTACCCTGGTTACCCAGGTGAAAAGGTTATGCTCACCCAAGCGGTCAGGGATAAATTCGCTGAAGATCAATGCTACCAGCGCCATCACG
Organism: Chloroflexota bacterium; assembly: GCA_030636125.1. Next base: position 2,095 of record DAOVXM010000352.1, read on the forward strand.
AGGAAGATCTGGTAGCGTTCGATATAGCGGGTCTCGTAGCGGGTTTGCAGTTGCGCCTTTTGCAGTTGATTGATTTCGGCTAATAGACTGTCTAATTCGCGCCCATCAGCGCCGGCCCGGTAGTAACGACCGTGACCACTTTGGGCGATCTCTTGCAAAGTGGTTTCATCCAGTTGAGAGAGCACCACTTGCCCGTTTTGATCTTGTTTGTAACCGATCACCTCTCCGTATTGATTTGTCTCAGGAACGGGTTCACCCTCTGGTGTGCCGAAGCCAATGGTGTAAATTAATACGTCCTCATCTGCTGCCTCACGCGCCGCGACTAAGGGGTCAGTTTCACGGTCTTCGCCATCGGTCATCAGGATCAGTACTTTTTGGCTGTTCTGGTTTTGATCGAAGGCGGAGGCTGCAGTGCGGATAGCATCACCGATGACAGTGCCCGGGCGAGAGATTACATTAGGATTGGCACCCTCTAGATAGTTCAAGGCGGTGAAATAATCAGTGGTAAGTGGGACCTGGACAAAGCTGGCGCCTGAGAACAACACCAAGCCTATCTCATCACCATCTAGTCGTTCAGTCAGGTCAGCGATCTCCAGCTTGGCACGATCTAAGCGGCTAGGTTTGATATCTTGAGCAAGCATACTCTGTGAGACATCCAGGGCTACCATAACTTGTAGACCTTCTTGCTGGATCTCGCGCACTTCGCTGCCCCATTGTGGCCGGGCTAAGGCGACCAGGAACATCGCCAGGCCAAAGAACCATAAAATGTTCCGCCAGCGACGGCCGCGCCAGTTGACATTGGCGCTCAACTTCGCTAACAAACCCCGGTCCCCCAGACGCGCCATTGAGCGTTCGCTTTCCTTGTTAGCCCACCACAGGAACAAACCTGCCAGGGGGAGTAGGAGTAAGCCGAATAAGAATTGTGGTTGTGCGAATATCATGATTCACCTTCTAAGGTATCGTTCTGAAAGTTGTACGACGAAGGAACATTTCCAATAGGAGCAGGAGCAAGGCAGGCACTAGCAACAAGCCAAACAGTTCTGTATAATTGTTGTAAACCTGCACTTCCACCTGCGATTTTTCGAGGTTGTTGATCTCATCATAGATAGCCTGTAAGCCGGCTGTATCTTCAGCGCGGTAATAGCGTCCACCGGTGCTCTCAGCTACTTGCTGCAAGATGGTTTCATCCAATACACTTTCCTGGTAGACAATGTCGGTACCGCCCAAAAGAGACGGAACAGGTACTGGAACCTGACCAGGCTTGGCGGCACCGATGGTGTAGACTTTAATACCCAGGGCTTTGGCCACCTCTGCTGCTGTCAATGGGTCGATCTCACCAGCATTATTAACGCCATCGGTCAGAAGGATGACAACTTTGCTCTCAGCTTCGCTGTTAGCGAGCATATTAGCCGCGTTGGCAATACCAAGTCCGATGGCGGTGCCATCCTCCAACCCAAGATCTCCTGCTAGTTCCACTTGTTCTAGTGAGCGTGTGACCATTTTATGATCCAAGGTTAAGGGAGATTGGCTGAAAGCTTCGCTGGAAAAGATGACCAGGCCGATCTTGTCAAATGGGCGTGCGGCGATGAAATCAGTGATCACCTGCTTGGAAGCCTCTAATCGGTTTTGTGGTTGAAAGTCAAGTGAAGCCATACTGCCGGAGATGTCCAGCGCCAGGGCAATTTCTACGCCTTCGCCGGTGATGATCTCACGTCCTTGCACGATCTGCGGTCGAGCCAGGGCAAAGATCACCAGCACGAGGGTCAAAAGCCGCATAGCGTACAGGATCGGTCGCCAGGTAATGCGCCAAGAGCGAGGTAAGCTTCTGGCTAAGGCGGTACCGCTGTGTTTCATGGTCGCTGGCTTTGTTCTTCGTAGCCAGTAGATCCTCCCCAGCAGGGGAATTATTAATATGGACAATAAAATCCATGGTGATGCGAATTGAAAGCTCATGCTGATATCTCCATTTTCGGGTTTGGTTTCCCAGCCGAGAAATCGGAACCGTTTGTTACGTTCTTTTGATCCGTC
>DAOVXM010000181.1 GCA_030636125.1 Chloroflexota bacterium
CAACAAAGCTGCGATAACCAAACCTGCCACAAGACCAATCAACCCTGCCACTAAGGTCTGAGCCGAGACGCTAGCTAACTTGCCCCGGATATAACGTGCTGGGCGCGTGGTAAGGTAAGGTGTTAATATCAAGCCTGTCAATGCCCATATTAAACCAAAGAGCACCGCATATGTATCTCCGGGTGCATCTGCCAGCCCTGCAAAGGCTGCCCCCACAAACACTCCCACTATTGAAAAAAGGATCATCCCGACCAGGCGAAGAACAAATTCCACACTCATGATAAACTCCCTAGTAACTGCTCAGTCTGCGGTGAGAAATCTCGAGAAATACTCCCGTCTTTCCCTGCCCAAAGAAGAGTAGTTACACTCCATAAAAACAAAAGAGCGCAGTTGCCTGCGCTCACTTTAAATCAGGACGTGCCTTGAGAATAATATCCCAGGCAGCACACTCTCAATTTAAAGCAACGGAAAAGAATAAATACCTGATAATTGCAGTGATAATTCCGGCTAAAAAATGAGCAGGCAAAAAAACATATAAATAATAATCTTCGCTAATGTTCTACATTAGCATGATGATTGGCGAAAAAAGGATTATGTTTATTAATATTCGATGCCACCCATCTCAGCCCCCGTCCAAAAAGGCGAATGCGTCTTTATGATTGACAAATAATAATGAAGGGTAAGTGCGCATTCGGGTAATTGGGGCTTAGACGCTGGTCTGACGCAGCCAATCACCAAATAATAATATAATGCACTTATTATAAAGCATAATTCATAAAACGCCGATGATTTTATTATGGGTTTCCGGGAATTACCCGAAAAAAGGCGTAAATCCTATATTTTATACATTTCCCGTCGATGTTTGTATCTTTTTAGTGAAGTCGCACTATAATATCCGGAACTATTGAGTACAACCGCAACCGGACCTATTCACGAGTGTTAATCTATTGGGGCGATATAATCATATCACTACCAACAAGGAGGCTAGCATGGCCACAGCAAGCGTAACCACCCAGCCAGGAACAGACCAACGAGAATATAAGCGCCGCATCCGGGCATGGACCATGTATGATTGGGCGAACTCAGCCTTTGCGACCACGATTATGGCTGCAGTATTGCCAGTCTACTACTCCTCTGTAGCAGGCGCCACCCTACCAGGTAATCGGGCAACGGTATATTGGGGGTACACAACTTCCATTGCGCTGCTGATCATCGCCTTATTAAGCCCGGTTCTGGGTGCGATGGCCGACTTCAGGGGAGCAAAGAAACGCTTTCTCATAATTTTTGCGCTGATAGGTATCTTTGGTACAGCGTTATTAGTATTTGTCACCACCGGTGAATGGCTAAAGGCTTCCATCTTTTTTATCATTGGTAATATCGGGTTTGCTGGTGCAAACGTGTTCTATGACTCACTATTGCCTCATGTCGCCAGGCCAGATGATATTGACCAGGTTTCTACAAGAGGCTTCGCGATGGGTTACCTGGGAGGAGGCATACTGTTAGCGATCAATTTAGCAATGATTATGCTACCACCAGATAATTTGACCCCGTTAATGACACGGCTCTCGCTGCTCAGCGTAGCCGTGTGGTGGTTCGTTTTCACAATTCCGCTATGGAGGCGCGTCCCCGAACCCCCGCGAAAGCTGGAAGAGGGTGAAGAGGATGAATATGAGAATCCGATAACAGCCAGTGTTAGGCGTTTGGGGCACACGTTCCGTGAATTAAAAAAATACGATGATTTACTCAAATTCCTGGTTGCCTTTTGGTTGTACAGCGACGGCATTGGCACAATCATCAAAATGGCAACGATTTATGGGGCAGAGATTGGCATTGGGCAAATAGATTTAATTGGCACATTGTTGATGGTGCAGTTTGTAGGTATCCCTTTTTCGATCGGCTTCGGATGGCTGGCAAAGAAGATCGGCACAAAACAATCTATTTACTTGAGTTTGTTGGTTTACGCGCTTATCTCAATTGGCGGTTATTTTATGAGCACCGCCCTGCACTTCTGGATGTTGGGTTTTGCAGTAGCCGTCGTGCAGGGAGGCAGCCAAGCCCTAAGCCGCTCGCTGTTTGCGCGGATGGTTCCTAAGAGCAAATCGGCTGAATTCTTTGGCTTCTTCAGCGTGAGCGCAAAATTCGCGGGCATCGCCGGGCCGTTTTTGTTTGCAGTTGTCGGCCAGATCATGGGGAGCAGTCGCCTGAGCATTGTCTCGCTTATTATTTTCTTCATCCTTGGTGCACTGCTACTCACTCGAGTAGACGAGAAGGAAGGCATTCGCGTGGCCGAGGCGGAGGAAGCCTTGTTAGTGAAAGCATAACCAACGGCATCATGACTCATCTCACGGGCAGCGAACGGTCACGCTATGTGCAAGCCATGTTCACGCGTATCGCCCATCGCTACGATCGGATGAACCGCTTGATGACCGCCGGACAGGATGTGCGCTGGCGTCGAGAGGTGATCCAACGGGCAGGACTGCCTTCCAACGGTTATCTGCTCGATCTGGGAGCAGGCACCGGTGACCTGGCTCGCGAGGCGCTGCGCCAGCACCCAGCCAGTCGTGCAGTGGCAGCCGACTTCACTTTAGAGATGATGCGGATGGGCAGGAGGCGTCTCGAAACAGCCCATCTCGTCTGGTCTGCCGCTGACGCCCTGCAATTACCTTACCCACAGGATACGTTCGACGCGGTTGTCTCCGGATTCCTGTTACGTAATGTGAGTGACATCCGGCAAGCGCTGCGCGAGCAGTATCGCCTGCTCAAGCCAGGCGGCAGGGTGGTTTCCCTGGACACCACGCGACCTCCCGCCAATATATTATCGCCCGTCATCAACCTCTATCTCCACGTGGTCATCCCCACCCTGGGGAAGTTGGTCACGGGCGACAGCGACGCCTATAAGTATTTGCCGGACTCGACCGAAGCCTTCCTGGGAGCCGAACAATTAGCGAGCCGCATGATCGCCGCAGGGTTCCGGGAGGTCGGTTTTCGTCGCGTTATGTTTGGCACAGTAGCTATACACTGGGGAACAAAATGAGCCAACCTATGGGAGGCAGAACATAAAAAGAGGTAATATGGCTAAAAAAAATCGTTTAGTGGTGGGAATCAGCGGTGCGTCGGGGGTGATCCTCGGCATCCGATTACTGGAGATGCTGCGCCAGATAGACATCGAAACCCATTTAATCGTCTCCCCGGCGGCTAACGCAACCATCGCCCAAGAGACAAAGTGGAAAATCAGCGATGTTTTAGCCCTGGCAGATATAACCTACAACCACGCTGATATTGGCGCGGCAATTGCTTCCGGCTCATTCAACACGCAGGGTATGGTGGTGATTCCTTGCTCCATCAAAACCCTTTCAGCGATCGCAAACTCCTATGCCAATGATTTGATCACCCGCGCCGCGGATGTCACACTGAAAGAGGGTCGACCTTTACTCCTGGTGGTGCGTGAGACTCCCCTGCATCCAGGTCATCTTCACTTGATGAGCCAGTCAGCCGGAGCCGGCGCGATCATTTTCCCACCTGTGCCCGCTTTTTATGCCAATCCCCAAAGTATAGATGATATTGTGGACAATATCGTGGGCCGCGTGCTGGCAAGATTGGGAATTGAAAACACTGGCTACGAAGAATGGCGTGGCATGACTCGCTGATTCGTTGACTCGCAGATACATCTTTCATTCATGCTTCCAGAAACATTACTTACGAATGGCTTACTTTCAGTCTCCACCATGACCCTGGCGACCACAGGCAAAAATGGGGAAACGCATGCTGCACCAGTGTATTTTGTCGCCGATGAGGATATTAGACTTTACTTCTTCTCGGACCCTGAGAGCCGGCACGGGAAGGACATAGCCCATCGGCCTGCCGCCGCGGTGGCCTTCTACCCGGAGTGCTACAGTTGGGAGGACATCCGTGGCGTACAGATGAGAGGAGATGTTCACCTGGTGGAACGCGGTCCGGAGTGGGAAAGAGCCTGGAAGCTGTATCAGTCAAAATTCCCCTTTGTCAGCTCTTTAAAGGTAATCGTCGCCCGGAATGCGATGTATGTCTATGCCCCTAACTGGATTAGGTTGGTGGACAACCAGCAAGGATTTGGCTTCAAGCAAGAGTGGACGCTGCCATGAATGAACAAAACCACGCCCGCGATTACGAAAAGGCCGCCCTGCGGGGGGAGCCATCATACGTCTGGCGGGCAGGTCAAGATCGACGCCTGCAGATGATCTTAGGGGCGGCTGGGCAACGCATCCAGGGTACCGTCCTTGAAAACGGCTGCGGAGTCGGCATGTATGTGGAGCATTTGACGCCACATGCCGGGATGGTCGCCGGTCTGGAATATGATTTTGAACGGGCTCAAGAAGCTCAGCAACGCTCCCAACACATTCTGAATGCAGCAGGGGAGAACCTGCCTTTCACCATAGAAACCTTCGATCTGATTCTGAGCCATGAAGTGCTCGAACATGTGCAGGATGATCGCGCCGCGGTGAGCGAAATGGCGCGTGTGCTCCGTCCCGGAGGCCGGATGGTGATCTTTGTTCCTAACCGGGGTTACCCGTTCGAGACCCATGGCGTATTCTGGCGCGGGGAGTACCACTTCGGAAACATCCCCCTGGTCAATTACCTGCCACGCGGGATAAGAGATCGCTTAGCCCCCCACGTGCGGGTCTATACACCGCGCGACTTGGAGCGCTTATTCGATGAATTACCGGTGCGTTTTGTGGAACGCAGGGTGATCTTTGGAGCTTACGACAATATCATCGCCAGCCGCCCGGCTTTGGGAAAAGTGATGCGCTCCATATTACACTGGATGGAGAGAACACCCTTACGAGTATTCGGATTATCTCATTTTTGGGTCGTGGAAAAACTGCCTGAACGGGCTGTTTAACTAGGGGCTGTTGAGGGGTTCACGAAAATCATAAATCCCATCGCGAATAGCCCATTCCCGGTGGCAAGCGGAGCATACATTAGCTTCGGGCGTCTCAACAAGAGGGTAATGCCCACACTCAGGGCAGCGGAAGAAAGCACCAGGCTCTGCCAGTGGCCCCTCAGCCCCTGCCCGGCAACGCACAAAGACGCTGGGGGAAAGCTGCCACCAATTACCGGTCCATTGGGCCCAGGAGTCCATCCTCACTAAAATATTTAAGGGGAGCACCCGCTTAAGGGAGCCTAACCGGAAATGCGAGACAGTCAACTGGCGTTCAACGGAAAACCCATTATCCCCTAACCAGGCGCGCACGGACTTGGGATGGAAATCGAAATTGAGCTCCGCAAATTCAACCGGTTCGGGGGTGAATGGACTCCAGGTTTGACGACGAAATGTGTAGCGTAAGATAGCTTTCAAGTTGTGTTTGTTGGCAAATTCCAGGATAAAGACTCCCCCGGGTTGCAGAACCTGGCGCACCTGGCCAATGGCGCGCGGCGCGTCAGCCATATGGTGTAAGGTGCGTATCATGGTGGCTGCTTCGAACAAGCCAGGTACAAAGGGTAGCCGATAAGCATCAGCTGCCACATAAACATACCGATCGCTCTCGCCCAACCGTTCCTGGGCCTGCTCCAACTGCGTCCGGGAATAATCCAGGAGGATTATGCGCTTAAAGCCCTGGTATCGAGGGGTATTGCGACCGGCTCCAGCTCCGATTTCCAGCAGTAAATTGCCAGACGATGGCAACAATCGCTGCAGAGCGATCGCTTCTACCCGGTCTTCATAGGCGCGTTCCCCCTTATCCCAGAAAGATGTCTGGTAATCTGAGCCCTCGTAATCACAGATTGGAGGGAGGTCGCTCGCCGGTCCTGACATGAAATATCCTCATCCATAAAACCACCAAGACACATTTGGAACGGGTGTCTTGGTGGTTCGGTCATTCACCTGATAATCGGATAATACCCAAGTCGCTAGTGTTGCGCGGCGAAAGTGACTCAATAGTTTGGTAATAATGGCGCAACACTTTAAGCAGTTGGGCAGGAGACAACAGAAACCACCGATTCATTTAGGCCCAACTGCACTAG